>PXCX01000293.1 GCA_003565195.1 PVC group bacterium
AAGCAGACGACACGATCGTCAAACGCTTGCGGATGTCGGTGAAAGGGTTTTGATTGAGCTAATCCGTCGCCGGGCAATGGTGTCCGGGATGCCATTAGCAGACGGTCTACGGGTTGGAATCGGCGACGATTGCGCCGTAACCATGCCACCCGATCCGGCGCAATGGGATACTTTGCTTACTTCCGATGCCGTCATCGAGAACGTCCACTTTATGCCGGCGACCGATTCCGCCCTGGTTGGCCATAAAGCCATGGGCCGCTGTCTCAGCGATGTGGCGGCCATGGGCGGCGAACCATGCTGGGCGCTGGTCAATCTGGTTGCACCGCCGTCAACGCCGCTCGTCTGGGTCGATGCGATGATGAACGGTCTGATCGATACGGCGGCCACCTGTGCCGCCACCGTGGTCGGCGGGGATGTCGCGATGGGGCCGACGTTACAGGTTCATGTGTTTTTGCTCGGCCGTGTACCGGTTGGTTGCGCGGTCCGCCGCGATGGCGCACGCCCCGGCGATGCCATTTTTGTGACCGGTCAACTGGGAGGTTCGTTGGCGGGACGCCACCTGACGTTTCAACCGCGGCTGGCAGAAGGCGCGTGGTTGCGGGCCGGCGGATGGGCCAGCGCCATGATCGATCTAAGCGATGGTCTGAGCATCGATACCCGTCGCTTACTGACTGCCTCCGGCTTGGCCGGCCGGATTTTTCTGGATCAAATCCCGTTGACCGCGGCTGCCGCCAATATGGCGGACGGACGAACGGCGCAGGATCATGCCTTGAACGATGGTGAAGATTATGAGTTGCTTTTTTCGGTCAATTCCGCTAAAAGGGATCGCATCCTGAAGGAATGGTCTGACGCGGGATTAACCACGTCATGTACCTTGATCGGCGAAATCGTCGAAGGCGACGCCGGCCGGCTTGATGGTGTGACGGATAAAGGCGACATCCTGCCACTGGAAAAAGGTTATGAACATTTTGGAACATCAAACACGGCGAACCCGTTCGGCCGCGGCAACGCGTGCTTTGGCCGCCGAATGGCTGATGCAATGGACGGCGACCGCAACCGTGACACTGGCGTTGATGGGCGATCTGGGTAGCGGGAAAACGTGTTTTGTTCAGGGATTGGCCCAAGCAATGAACATCGCCGAGCCGGTGACCAGCCCGACATTCACCCTGCTGAACGAGTACCAGGGACCGCACCGCAAACTGTTTCATGCGGACTGGTACCGGCTTAATGATGCGATGGACGTCGAAACTCTGGGACTTGATGACGCTTTGACTGTTCCGCGGGCGGTGGTTGCCGTCGAATGGCCGGAACGGGACTTGGAATGGTTTCCTGAAAAAACGATTTATATCCGATTCCGTCTGGGAGATGTCCCCGACGAACGCATCATAAATCAATCCCTTGATCCAGTAATCCTTCAATCGGACAATCTGTAACCATGTTTCCCATTGATGATCCAGTCCAGGTTTTCGCGATCGTGATGGCAATTGTACTTGTCGCGCCGCTGGTATTCGAAAGACTCCGGGTTCCCGGAATTATCGGGCTGATCGTTGCCGGGATTTTGATCGGACCGTACACCTTCAATATTCTTCAACGGGAAGGTCCGCTGGAATTGCTGGGCGAAGTCGGCCTGTTGTATATCATGTTTGTCGCCGGTCTGGAAATCGATCTTAACCAGTTCATGCGACAGCGTTCCCACAGCCTTGTTTTCGGTATGCTGACGTTCTTTGTCCCGTTGATTCTGGGAACGGCCATGGGATGGTACGTGCTCGACATGCGTTTGCCGGCAGCCGTTTTGCTGGCCACCATGTTTTCGTCGCATACCTTGATGACCTACCCGATTGCCAGCCGGCTGGGACTTGCCAAGGTACGCTCGGTTACGACAGGTGTCGGAGGCACCCTGCTTACCGATACGGCTGCCCTGCTGGTGTTGGCGGTCATCGCCGGTATGACGGTGGGCGAGATCGATGGCTGGTTCTGGACACGGATGTTGACCTTGATGACGGTTTACATGCTGGGTGTGTTTTGGATGTTGCCGCGCCTGACACGCTGGTTTTTCCGCTATGTCGATCCGGATGGGGCTACCGAGTATATGTTTGTCCTGACAGCCGTGTTTCTGTGTTCCTGGCTGGCGCATGTTGCGGGACTGGAACCGATTATCGGCGCTTTCCTGGCGGGCCTGCTGCTTAACCGGTTTGTTCCGGAACGTAGCGTGCTGATGAATCGTATTCAGTTTGTCGGCAATTCCCTGTTTATTCCGTTCTTTTTGGTTACCGTCGGCATGCTGGTTAATTTGCGTCTTTTGATTGCCGGCTTCGAAGTGTGGAAATTCGCCCTCGCCATGTTGGCATGCGCGATCGTCGCCAAATGGATCGCGGCCGTGTTCACCCGTATGATTCTGCGCTATCACCGCTATGAAGGACACTTGATTTTCGGATTGAGCGTCAATCAGGCGGCGGCCACATTGGCGGCCGTGATGGTGGGATACCGTTTGGAAATTTTCGACGAATCGATTCTGACGGGAACCATATTCATGATCATGGGAACTTGCTTTCTGGGACCCTGGGTTACGCAGAGCGCCGCGCGGCGGGTGGCGCTGATGGCGGAACGCGAACCGTATAATCCGGGCGATGCGCCGCAACGTATCCTGGTGCCGCTGGCCAATCCCGAGACGGCGCCCATTCTGATGAGTCTGGCGTGTATGTTGCGCTCAAGCCAATCCAAGGAACCGGTGTACCCTTTGACCGCGATTTTGGAAGGCGGCGATACCGAGGCACGTGTGGCTGCCGGCGAAAAACTGCTGGGTAACGCCCTGGTGAGCGCTATCGCCGCTAATGTTCCCGTGGTGCCGGTGACGCGCGTCGATATCAATGTGGCGTCCGCGATTCTAAGCGCGATACGCGATTACCGGATATCGACCGTCATCGTCGGCTGGAACGGTGAAAATTCGTCACGACAACGAATCTTCGGACGTGTTCTGGATACACTGGTGGAATTGAGTCGCCAAATGGTTATCGTTGCGCGCGCCGATTCCCCGTTGAATACAACCCAACGTGTAATCATGGCTCTGCCGCCGTTGGCCGAGCGCCATGTCGGATTGGAAACCGGGTTGCATACCGTGAAAATTTTGGCACACCAAATCGGCGCGCAGTTGGTTGTTGTGTCGACGCCCGAAACACTGGATAACATTCAGCCGGTTCTCGAACGAAGTCATCCCAAATTGGACGTCGAAACCATGACTTTGCGCTCATGGAATAGTTTGCCCTCCTTTCTTAAGAATCATTTGCGAGAAGGTGATCTGACGGTCATGATGGGGGTGCGCAAGGGACGTCTGGCCTGGCAACCCGCGCTGGACCGATTGCCGTCACGTTTTTGTCAGGAATTGCACGGGCATGATTTTCTCGTCTTTTACCTGCCTGAATCCCGTCTTGACGAAGAGTATGGGACGCCTTTGCCGCTATCCGGTTCGATAACGGCTCACCTGTTGCCGCCGGAACGCACCCGGCTGGATCTCGATGGCAGGACACTTGAGGAAACAGTTAGAACCTTGTTGCAGGGAACATTCGCCAGTATGCCTGATGCGCTGGAACGATTGACTCAAAGGTTGGTGGTTATCGGTCGTGAGGAACCGGTGGAGCTTACGGCGGGCGCCGTTTTGCTGCATACCCACACCGCGGATGTGGCGGCGCCGGCCGTGCATCTGGCCGTCAATCGATCCGGTTTCGATGTCCCTCAAACAACCCAGCCGCCTAAAGTGTTGCTTCTGTTGCTTAGTCCGCGCAATCAACCACCGTCATTGCATCTTCAAATGCTTGCCATGATTGCCCGTTGGGTTCGCCGTCCCAAAGCAATCGAAACTATTTGCAGGGCACGTGACTTCAATGATTTGCCGCCGCTAACGTCCTCGCTACCGCAAACCGCAAAAGAAGACTGAAGACTCCAAGGCGGGCTTCGCCCGCAACTGAAGCCCGGATAAGTCACTAGCGATGGTCTCCCGGTTCAAACCGTTCGGAACCGTCGAGCTGGGTCAGGTAGGCCGCGATCAAGCGCGCCGTATCGCGCACATCGTCGAGACAGATCACTTCAACCGGCGAATGAATATAGCGTGTCGGCACGCTGAGCAAGCCGGCCGCGACCCCGGTGCGACTGAGTTGCATGGCGTTGGCGTCGGTACCGCTGCCGCGCGCGATCGGTTGCATCTGGGTCTTGATCTTTGCTTTGCGGGCAACACTGTCCAAACGGTTCACCAGATGCGGGTTGAAGTTCGGGCCGCGATGCGTTATCGGGCCGCCACCAAGTACGGCTTCACCAATGCGTTTGGGATCGACATCGGGTTGATCGGTGGCAAACCCCACATCCACTGCGATGCCGGCCTTGGGCTCGACACTGAATGCTGCCGTTTGCGCGCCGCGTAACCCGATTTCCTCCTGGACGGTACTGACAGCATGGACGGCGACCTTGAGGGGTTTGTTCTTAAGTAAACGCAGCACGTCCGTCACGATAAACGCCCCGATACGGTCATCAAAACCGCGACAGGCAACCCGGCCGTCCAGCAATTCCGTCCAGTGGCTGTCGATCGTGGCGACATCTCCAAGCGCTACATGTTTCTCGGCGCTTTTACGCGTTTTGGCGCCGATATCGATCCATAACTCATGCGCTTTCCAGGTCTTGCCGGCGCGCTCCTTGTCATCCATCAAATGAATCGGTTTGGCGCCGATAACACCGGGAATATCCCCGCGCGCTGTATGAATCCGGATCCTTTCACCTTGCAGCAAGGCCGTGTTGACTCCGCCGACACAACTGAAATAAAGCAGCCCCTTATCGTCGATATGCATGATCATCAACCCGATTTCGTCGCAGTGTCCCGCCAGCATCACTCGATAGGCGCCGCCGGGATTGAGCAGGCCATGGACATTGCCGTGAACATCCGTGTGGACCTTGTCGGCGTATTGGCGCATATAAGCCGCGACCACCGCCTGGCCGGGTTGTTCGTAGCCGGACGGTGTGGGTTGACGCAATAAATCTTTCAGAAATTCGGTGGCTTTGGCGTTCATGATACTCCTTCTGTTTGGGGGTCGACCTCCCCGCTGCGGGCGGAAAGGCGCGTCGTCCGTTGGAAGCCCGGCAAGAGCTGCTTCCGGTTTTCCGATTGATGCGGTTATACCAAACCGCCGCCGATCGATCAAGCTAAAATCCACTGGACATTCCCCGGCGACCAGCAGTTCTCATTTTGGCCTCATTCTTTTGTCCGCGGCGGGTCCGGCCTCCGGCTCGGCGAGCGGCCCTGCCCTACCTTGGAAACGACCCAAAACATCGTAAAAACAGGTAGGGACGGACCGCCGGGCCGTCCGTCGATAATATGAAGCGGCCAAAATGAGAATTGCTGCCCGGCGACAAGTCCCTGTTGACATTTTTATTCAAACCGCTACTATTATAAAACGTTCGCTGAAAGACGGGCGGAATACGAAGCGAAATCGAAACTGGCTGAATAAAAGAAGGAGTTCTAAAACAGGTTATGGCAACAATTGATTTTGGCGGAGTGAAAGAAGATGTGGTGACGCGCAAGGAATTCCCGCTGACGCGTGCCCGCAAGGTATTGAAGAACGAAACGATCGCTGTCATCGGATACGGCGTGCAGGGACCGGCCCAGGCCTTGAATCTCAAGGATAACGGATTCAATGTAATCATTGGCCAAGCCAAAGCCTTCCAACGCGATTGGAAACGCGCCGTTAAGGACGGCTGGAAACCGGGTGAAACTCTGTTTGATATCCCCGAGGCAGTCCAGCGTGGTACGGTGATCCAGATGCTGGTATCGGATGCAGCCCAGAAAAAAATCTGGCCCGAAGTAAAGAAGCAACTTAATCCCGGCGATGCGCTCTACTTTTCGCACGGATTTTCAATCGTATATCGTGACCAGACCGGTATTGTGCCGCCGGACGATGTCGATGTGCTGATCGTGGCGCCTAAAGGATCAGGGACCTCGGTGCGCCGTAATTTCCTTTCCGGCGCAGGCATCAATTCCAGTTACGGCGTGTTTCAGGATGCAACCGGGCGGGCGGAGGAACGCTGCAAGGCGCTTGGTATCGGCATCGGTTCGGGCTACCTTTTCCCGACCACCTTTGAACACGAGGTCTACAGCGATCTGACCGGTGAACGCGGAGTTCTGATGGGCGCGCTGGCCGGCGTTATGGAAGCCCAATATGATGTACTGCGTAAAAACGGGCATTCCCCCAGCGAAGCGTTCAACGAAACGGTCGAGGAATTGACCCAGAGTTTGATCCGGTTGGTCGATGAAAACGGAATGGACTGGATGTTTGCCAACTGTTCGGCCACCGCCCAGCGGGGTGCACTCGACTGGCGTCCGAAATTCAAGAAAGCCGTGGCGCCGGTTTTCAAGGAACTGTATAAAGCCGTCAAAACCGGCAAGGAAACCAAGCGGGTGTTGAGCGTATGCGGTAAACGCGATTACCAGGAACGGCTCGACAGGGAGCTGGCTGCCATCGGTAATTCCGAAATGTGGCAGGCCGGTCGCGCCGTCCGCAATTTGCGGCCCAAAACAAAAGCCAGCGCTTCCAAAAAAGCCGGCTCAACTAAACTGCGCGGAGTATCCGGACGCGGTTCCAATTAAGGCGGCGAAGCGCGCAATTGAAGTGTGTGGATGTGCGGGTTGTGTGAGAGAGTGTTTGAAAAGCGAGAAACAGGCGTCGAAAAACTTTCTTACACCCCCACACCCACGAACTCACATACCCACAAACAGAAGTTGCTTGGTGAAATTATAAACGCAAAAAAGTGTATGTTCACCGAAAAGGTTCTAAGCGGGTAAGCCGGCGCGAATGCCGTTATCTGGAAGAAGTAATTTGGTCAAAACGATTGCCACGGGCCGGAATGAACGCGAAAAAGCGTTGCTCGTCCAGGTAAATGTCGGGCGTCATGATCGCGACCGTGCCCGCGATTCGCTGGCTGAACTCGAACGGCTGGCGGATACCGCCGGAGCGGACGTGGTCGGCGTCATGACCCAACGCCGTTCCGCGATCAATCCGGCGTTATACATTGGTGAAGGCAAGCTGGAAGAAATCCAACTTGCCGGTCAGCGTTCCGGTGCCGATCTGATTATCTTCGACAACGAATTATCCGCGGTGCAAGTCAATAATCTTGACCTGAAAATCGGTATCAAGGTGATCGATCGCACCGAATTGATTCTGCAGATATTTGTAAGGCGCGCCCAATCCGCCGAAGCGCAAACCCAGGTTAGTCTCGCACAGTTGGAATATCTGGTGTCGCGTATCCCGGTGTCCGAGCGACAGCAACGTTTCGAAGGCGGGATCGGCATGAAAGGTCCCGGCGAAAGTCCGTTGCAATTGCGTAACGCACCTATGCGCCGGCGGATTCGCGAACTGAAAACCCGGTTGGCCGGCATGCAACGGCAGCGCCGCCAAACTCGGCAACGACGCCATTTGCAGAGAGTCTGTCTGGTCGGCTATACCAATGCCGGTAAATCGACATTGCTCAATTCGTTCGCGCCGGCAAAGGCCTATGTTGATGACCGTCTGTTCGCCACGCTGGATACCAAAAGCCGGCGTATCTGGCTGCCGGATCAACGGTATGCGTTGTTGACCGATACGGTCGGGTTTATCCGCCACCTGCCTCACGGATTGGTCGCCTCATTCCGGGCGACTCTCGATGAAATCCGGGAGGCCGACCTTTTGCTGCATGTCGCCGATGCCGCCCATCCTTATGTCTCTGAACATATCGCCATCGTTAATCAAACCCTTCAAGAAATCAATGCTGCGAAAGTGCCGCAAATCCTGGTTTTGAATAAAATCGATGCACCGGAAGCTCTCAAGACACTGCCTGAACAGCGCAAACAATATCCGAAGGCCCTCTTTGTTTGCGCTAAAAACCCGGATTGCGTCAATCGCATTAAACAACGCATCGTGGCGGAACTGCCACTTTCGTAACGGCGTTCATGCCAATATTCGACGATACCAACAAAATACTGCGTTGCGGGGTCCGTGACTTGACGGAAGGCGATTCCGAGGGTCTCGCGCTGACCGGCGGGATTCGTGCCGCACGGGCGCGCGCCGGCCGCCAAGCGCATCAAACCGCTGCCGTCGCTGCACAGAGTGCCGGTCCGGATCAGGTGCTTGCCGAGACGACTGTGCGCTGGCAATTCGAAGGACCCGCTGGATGGCAAATCCTGCTGGAAGGTCGGATTGATCTCTTGGTCAAAACCGCCGAAGGCTTGGACGTCGTTGAATTCAAGTCAACCTTTCTGGGCGGCGATTCATTGGCGGATATGTCTCCGCTTAATTCCCATCGTGAACAGTGCGGCTATTATTGTCTCATGTTGTTGCGCAATGGCGAACGAGTGCGCGCCGGCAGGTTGCGATACCTTTCCTTGACGGATGGAACTCAACGCGATATTGATATTGCGTTTCAGGCCGCGGCTGTCGAAGCGCGGTTGCTTGCGCGTCTCAATACCTTGTTCGCCGAGCATCGTCAAACCCTCGATCGCGCACGCCGCAAACGTGAGCTGGCTGCGACGTTGACCTTCCCATTTGCAACCCGGCGGGCGGGTCAGACGAAGATGAGCGATCACGTGGCTGCCGTCGCCGACAGGGGAGGGACCATGTTCTGTTCCGCGCCGACCGGTATCGGGAAGACGGTTGCGGCGCTGTTTCCGATGGTGCGCGCCGCGCTGGCCGGCGATCGTCGCCTTTTTTTTGTGACCGCCAAGGTCTCGCAACAGGAACTGGCCGTCGAAACGTTGCGCCGGATTGTGCCGCCGCAGCGCGGCGTGTGCGCCATGCAATTGATGGCAAAGGAACGGTCGTGTCCGGCATCAGAAATGCGATGCGATCCTCAGGAATGTCCGTTTCTTGCCGATTTCAGTGTACGCCTCGAACGAGCAGGATTGCTTGATCGGCTTGAAACACTCGGTACCGTTGACGGTTTGACCGTTACCGAAACTGCCACCGCCGCGCAGTTATGCCCTTTTGAAGTCTCGCTGGCACTCACCCAACGGGCCGCCGTGATCGTGTCAGATTATAACTATGTGTTCGATCCGCGGGTGGCCTTGAAATCTTTCTTTGACGAACCGACCGCCCAACCGATGCTGTTGGTGGTCGATGAAGCGCATAACTTGCCCGAACGGGTGCGTGGTTATTATTCGCCGACACTTGACGGCAGCGAATTGCGGCGCTTGGCCGCACTGTGTGAACGATTGAATGCCCCCGTCTACGCGGATATGGTATGCCTGTTAACGGATGTTGGCGAAGCTTTAGACCGCCAAATCAACGAATGGCGGGAATCCCAGGGCGAAAACCTTCCGGTTTGGATTGGTGAGCCAGATCGCCGGTTCTTCATCGGCGCGGCGGAACGCGCGGAAATCTTGACACTCGAATACCTGTATTACCTCCGCAGCCGTTCCCGCCGCCAACCACCCGCGGGCCTTGAACCTGAACCCCAGGGTGGTAGCCGCCGTTTTCGTGATCCACTGCTGAGCGCCTGTTTCGCCATTCGCGATTACGGCGATTGTTGCCGCCACAACGCCGATCTCTTTGCCTGTTTGGGGTATCCCGGCGGCAATACGCGGATATGGTGCCTTGATCCGGCGCCGTTCCTGCGCGAAAGACTCGACTATTTTCACGGGACCGTGATGATGAGTGCCACTTTGAGTCCATTTGATTTCTTTCTGCGTAATACCGGTCTGACGGATACCGAGGTCGACTTAATGGATTTACCCAGCCCTTTCCCGCG
This sequence comes from PVC group bacterium, assembly GCA_003565195.1. Classification (GTDB taxonomy): domain Bacteria; phylum Verrucomicrobiota; class Kiritimatiellia; order CAIKKV01; family PXCX01; genus PXCX01. The sequence continues at coordinate 9,757 of PXCX01000293.1, forward strand.
TCGTAACCGTTTGATTGCCGCCGCACCCACGGTGGATACACGCTATCGACAGCGGGATCAGGCGGCGCCCTTGATTGCCGATATCCTGCAACGTACCATCCGCTTGCGGCCGGGCAATTATCTGGCGTTCTTCCCCAGCTTCGCCTTTCGCGATCAAGTCGTCGCGATGCTGCCGCCCGGTCCTTATCGTACGGTGATTCAGAAACCTGCCATGGATACCGCCGCCGTGCTTGCGGATCTGGAGGCCAATATGGTCGAGACAATTCTGCTGTGCGCCGTCCAGGGCGGGGTATTCGCCGAAGGAGTCGACTATCCGGGGCATCTGGCGGTCGGCGCTTTTATTATCGGTCCCGGCCTGCCCAAGGTATGCCCGGAACAGGAGTTGATTCGCGCCTATCACGATCAACATGACGGCAACGGGTTCCGCCATGCCTATATGTATCCGGGACTCAATCGCGTGGTGCAGGCCGGCGGCCGGATTATACGGCGCGAATCAGATCGTGGTTTCGTGCTGCTGTTGGACCGCCGCCTGGCGGCCGAGGGATATCGCCGCAAAATGCCCGGTTACTGGCGCGAAGAAATATGCCTAACCAGCGATCCGGTCGCCGCCGTGCGCGATTTCTGGCAACGCGACCAAACCTGAACCATCGATCGGGCAACCATAATGTCGGTAGAGGCTTTTTGACCCCTTAATCATCCATTCCTTGAGTAGATGAGTCAAACATTTCACATGCGGCTGTCTAAGTTGTTGCGGCCCAAAGCGTTCAGTGTTCAGGTGTTCAGCGTTCAGGCGATTTGCATTTTGAAGGCATAACCATCAAAACGCTTTTCCATGATTTTGTCGAATTCCGAAAATCCTTCGAAAGTAAAAAATTTAAAAATTTAAAAATCGACTTTCGGTGTTGACGTTCCAGTCCGGGAGTGGTACACTTGCTTTGATAACAAAACATAGGGTAATACTTCGCCTGCCTCCCCCTCTGGAAGCTAACGAGCGAAGCGAAGGTTACCCTTGCAAAACCCATGAGGAATACACACCGGCGGTTCGCCGTATTTGTCTGCGACCCGTCGATCCTGTCGACTTCAGGATGCGACGCGAATTATTATTCGAAACCAATGTCATCCCATGGAATATTGGAATGATGGAAGATTGGAATAATGACAAGAGGCCAAAAACCGATATTTTGCAAACCGGAAACTATGCAACGCAAAATTGGCGTATCACCGGACGCTGA
>PXCX01000119.1 GCA_003565195.1 PVC group bacterium
ATCCCGAATCCGCATGTCGATTGACATTCAAACCGCTATGGCATATTATAAAGGCTGTTCATTTCGTCGGGATGTTTGCGCGGTTACGTCGCTGTGCGGGTAACAATGCGAGCGACGATTGCCGGTTTAATCAATAGAAAGTTTTTGTCATGCTCATATCCAAATTCAACAAGATGATCCGTAATCGCCTACTTTGGGGGGCCTTCGCCGTACTGGTGAGTATTTCGTTTGTTGGCATGTTTACGGCCGACGGCGGTTGCGGGATGACCAATCATGCCGACCCCGTTGCCGGGACCGTCGATGATTTGACCGTTACGCAACATGATTTACAGCGCGCGCGTTTTTTTACCGAACTACAAGTGAGCCTGATGATGGGACGCCCGCTTACGGAACGGTCGCCCGAGATGATGCGCGAACTGGAGAACATGGCCTGGCGCCGCGCGCTGGCGCTGAAAAAGGCCGAGAAGCTCGGTTTGCATGCAACCGACCTGGAGGTCGTGTCACGGATCCAGGAAGATCCCATGTTTTCCGCCGACGGTGTTTTTCGGCGAAGCATGTATGATCAGTTTGCCGATTTTTTTCTGGCGCGGATCGGTTTCAGTCGCCAACAGTATGACGAATACATGCGCGAAGAGGTGCTCATAGACAAACTGGTCAAGGCGTTGGCTGCTTCGGTTTGGATTTCGCCACGCGAATTAGAACAACATTTGCAGACCTATACTGACGTTTTCACTGTGCAAGAGGTCATGCTTTCAACCAATCGGGTCGATCCCGTGGAAATGCCGGATATGTCCGAGATTGAAGCGTATTATCTGGAAAACACCAATGATTTCGCGGTATCCGAGCGTAGGATCGTCGATTATGTCATGTTTCCGGTTGATGATTTCATCGATACGGTAACGATCGAAACGGAGGAAATCGAGGATTATTACCACCGTAACCTGCATCAATTCCGGAGAGACGGGTTTGCGGAGAATGCCCTTGATCTGGATCTTGAAGCGTTTGATAATATGGCGACCGAGATTGAGCCACGATCCGAATATCTTTATCTGGATGAGGTGGCTGATGATATCCGTGAGCGGTTGGCCAGGCGCGAGGCATTGTATGCGGCCATGGATGTAGCGACCGACTATGTCATGGAATTGCTTCCTCCCCGCCGGGGTGAAGAAGCGAACTCATTCGAGCAGGCGGCCGAAGAAGCAGGCGTAACCGTTCGCCGAAGCCAACCGATGACCCGGACGGATCCGTCGCCCGAACTGGATGACATCGATCCGATGACGTTGGCGCGGGCCGTTTTCGAGCTTGAGGATACGCCGGAAGAATATTTCAGCAATGCGGTTGCCGGCGAATCGGGGGCCTATGTGCTGGCCTTGCATGAAACGATACCCGCCGGGATTCCGCCGCTGGAAGAAATCGTTGACGATGTACGCGACGCGCTGATCCGCGAGCGGAGGGCGTTTAAATTAACCGAATACGCCGATAATTTGCGGCAGACACTGATTAACTCCATGGCGGATGATCCGGACATGACGTTCGAACAAGCGGTTGCCGCGAAAAATTTGGAGATCAGGAGCTACGAACCTTTTTCCGTCTTCAATGTTCCTGAAGAGCTCGATGATGCCAAGACACTTAACGCGATCTCGGCATTTAACGCAAGAGAATTGACCGCACCGATTGAGGTCGATGACGAAACCCGGCGGATTATGTATGTTGCGGACCGCGAGCCGATCGACGAAATGTCCCGCAATATGTTGCGCCGTCAGATCAGGCGAAATCTCGACCATCATCGTTCACAACAGATGTTTGCCGAATGGCAGGACCACCTGCTGGAACGTCTCGAAAAACCGGAGCCTGTATCGACCGATGATGAATCGGAACCATCGCGTGATATGGGGAGACGCCCGGTTCTATGAGATTGGCTGCAACTCTAAATCGATGCTTCGCTGATCCAGTTGCCGTGGACGTTGCAGTTTTCAACCGCCGTGATCAGGCCGGAGTCCGCGTTTAAATGCCAACCGGCAGCGGCATGACATTTTTCCGGAGACAACCAGGTGCGCGACAGAAAGACGTGGTCCAGGTATAGATCAATGTAACGAATGTAATGTTTCTTAGTCATGACATGGGGTGTCTCACCTACCTTGACATGAACATCGGTGCATCCGCTACCCGGCAATAGACCGCACTGCTTATTGATTACGATTACCGGGACATGTTTCTTTTCACTGTCGTTCAGCTCCGTGGCGTCAGCCGGCTGATTAATTGCCCCTGCATTTTCCTTGAAGGCCGAAGCTGGTGAACGGCAAACCAGGCAGATGTCAGGCAGTTTGTCAAATTCAAGGTGGCCACATACTTTGCATTCGAATACTGTCATCGATTTAATCCTCAATGCTGATGGCTTCAACCGGACAGCCTTCGACGGCTTCCTGGCAACTATCCTCGGATTCGGCGGGAACCGTGTCGCCCAGCACTTTGGCCATATCGTCTTCCATCTCAAATACTTCCGGGCAGGTTTCAGCGCACAAACCGCATCCCGTGCAGGTGTCTTCGTCGACAATCGCTTTCATGATTTCCTCCTTTGTTTTTTATCCGCCAAACGCAAGCCGTCACCCGACGTTTCGCTTTTGGCAGTCGATCAAATCAGTTGCGAATATATCAGAAAATAATTATCAACGCAACCGTATATTTTCCCGCCGGTTCCTCTTTATTACCTGCCGGTAACCCGGCGTTTACAATCAGGGAGTGCGCGGCGGATGCCGGGTATATCGAATTGGTCGCAATCGAGTTCGATATAACGTCGCCCGATATCCTTCAAATAATGTGCATCGGAAGCATAGATCAGTGCAGGCGAGCGGGCGATGGCGCTACGCCATACCGCTTGCGGGCATGCAGAGGTCACTTCCATGGCGTCGCAGGGTATATCCGGGATTGCGCCCAACTGTGACATCAAACTGAAACTGTTGCGGTCGATGTGCGATGGGATGAATAATCCGCCCGCGGCGCCGACCTGTTCTGCCAGATCGGTTAAAGGCGTGTTGGTTGCGCCGCCGAGAAAAAGCGGGATATGTTCAAGGATGTTTTCGTCGATGTCCACCACGACTTGATCGCCCATCTTTTCAGGCCGGTTAATGATTGGCGGCAGGCGGGCGTAGATCGCCTCGCCGAAGGCGGTCGCGGTATCGCTCCGATCGAAGAGACACAGGGCGTGCAATTCCTCGCTGGTCGTCACTTCAATGCCGAACAACGCCGCCAATCCGGCGCGGCGGCAGGCCTGCGCGAACGCAGGCAGATTACGACTGGAGTTGTGATCGGTTAACGCAATCGCATTCAGCCCGGCCGCGCGTGCGGCGTGCGTGATCGCCGCCGGCGCCATCTCCAATCCGCCACAGGGCGAAAGACAGGAATGAATGTGAATGTCCGCCCGCCAGATCATGGGCTTGCCTGTAAAGTCAGTTGTAGTCGCCGGTCAATAACCGGTAACATTTAACGGTGGTATCGAACTGATTGGCTTTCGTCCGTAGCAGCAGGATGCCTTCCCGTTGGGCTGCCGCGATCATGTCGTCCGGGATTGGGCGGGCGTGACAGATGATGATGGCGCGTACGTCAGCCAGGGCGGCAACCGCGACGGTATTCAAATGTGCTTGCAGCGTAATCAACACCGAATCTTCGGGGGCATTGGCCATTACGTCGCTCAACAAGTCTGAGGTGTACGCCGCGCTAATCGGGGCGTTGGCGGTTCCCGCACTGATACATTCCCATCCATCGACGTTGGTTAAGTCGGAAACCTTAATCTTTTGTAAACGTTCACGGTTCACGGTTTTTTCAGCCAAACGACGGTATGCACGCGGGTTCCGCTGCCCAGCGTGGAGCGGATCGTGAATTCATCGGCGACCCGGCGGATATTGGTCAGCCCCATGCCGGCGCCGAATCCCAGCGATTTGATCCATTCGTTGGCCGTGGTATACCCTTCTCCAAGCGCCTCTTCGACGTTGGCGATTCCCGGACCGTCGTCGATGGCGAGCAGATCGATTTTATTGTCGTCGATTTCGTAGGACAAGTTGCCGCCCGTGGAGTGAACCACTTGGTTGATTTCCATTTCATAGGCCGCCACCGCTGCCCGCCGTACCAGCGCCGGCGGGACGTCACGCTGGATCAACGTTTTCTTGATCGCCTGCGAGGCCTTGCCCGCGTTTTCAAAGTCATAACGATTGACTCGGAATCGTTGGGATACCTTGCCCGATGGCTGCGGCGCGTGATGCGGCAACTGGGCTTCTATCTTGCGATATTCCTTTAACAGCTCCAGTAGTAACGTGGTGCTGACGTCGCGACTGGAAAGAATGCCGACCAATTGATTGTTGTGGTTCAATACCGGAAACCGACCGAATTTAAACTTGTCGAAATATGAAATACCGAACGAAAGCGGCATGTCTTCCTCCAGTACGACGACATTGACAGACATGTGGCGCTCAACCGGATCGCCGATGTGGCCGGCATCCAAAGCGCGAATGATGTCATCGATGCTGATAATCCCGAACAGACGACCGTTTTCGCTTACCGGAACTCCGCTGATGCGATTGTCGCGCATCAAGTGTTGGACTTTGCGCAAGGAATCGGTTCGCTTTACGGTGATGACTTCAGCGGTCATCACGTCCTTGATTTTGAGTTTAAACAATAAATCGAGAACAACAAGCGGCGATTGGTCGGGATTGACGGGCAGGGCTTTCACAAACTATTATTCCATGTTCATTAATCGTCCAATGCGTACACAGGCCATGAATTTGGTTAACGGTGAAATAAGCAGCGACATATCCAATTCTTGTGCCAGTTTCAGCATCGTGGCCGGCAGTGCCTTGCCGTTGACCACGATGACGGCATGGGCGCCGACAATGTCGCCTGTGCGAATCGCCTGATCCGATGCCAGCGAGGTGACAATCAGTAAATTATGCTTGTCGACCACAAGCACATCGCTCATCAAGTCCGATGCCGTGACATTCTCAATCTTGGTGTTGGTAAAATTGCTGCCCTCGTGAATGACTTCGCAGGCCAGCGGTTCAATTAATTCGGTAAGTTTCATAGGGGTACAGGATATCCTTTGTTTGTGATGGTCGCTTTGCCCCGCCACGCCATAGCCTTGGCGAGAGCGGATCGGTTGCTTTCAGACATCATATCAGGCACCGGAAGATATTTCAAACCTATTCGTCAAACCGCGAGTCTGGTTCGCGAGACCGAAGAATGACAAAATCATTCCACCTAACCACGCTTTGGCGGCCCCGCTGAACCTGGTTCATGGTTGAAACGTTACTATAAAAAAGCGGACATTCCGCAAAAAATGGGGTAAGTCCACGGAAATCCGGTCTTGCCAAGCAAAGGATCATAAAACAATGAATTGGAGTATGAATAAATTGATGGAGCTTTCGACCGGGTACTGGCGCGCGGGCGCGCTGATTGCCGCGGTTGATCTGGATTTGTTCTCCGTAATAGGGGACGATGGCGTCGCGGCCGGGGAGGTGGCGCGCCGACTGGACGTCTCGGAGAGGCATGTGGCGGCCTTGCTCACGGCGTTGGCCGGTATGGGTTTGGTTCGCGTGCGCGATGCGCACTATTCGCTGGATCCGGACGCGGCGCCGTTCCTGGCGCCCGACGGCGCGATGTGCCTGCTGGATTCGTTGCGGTTCAACAAGGAGCTATACATGCTCTGGGGAGGGCTTTCCGAGACCGTTCGATCCGGGCAGCCGGCCATTCCGCCGGGAGCGCATCTAGGTATGGATCCGGAACGTACCCGCCGGTTCGTGCGTGGCATGCACAGCCGCGCCCTCGGTCTGGCGCCCGACTTGCTTCCGGCCTTGCAGATGCCGTCGCAGGGGCATCTGCTGGACGTGGCGTCAGGACCGGGAACCTTCAGTCGTCTGCTGGCGGAACAATTTCCGCAATTGACAGTGACCCAAATGGATTTGCCGGTTGTCATCAAAGTGGCCCGCGAATTGACGGAGTCCAGTCCGGCGGCCGACCGCATCCGGTTCCTGTCTGGAAATTACCATGAAACCATCATGGGCGGTCCCTATGATGCGGCCCTTTTCTGCGGTGCTTTGCACCAGGAAACGCTCGCCGAAGCCCAGCAGGTGGTCTGTCGGATCGTGCAGGCGATCCGGCCGGGTGGCCGCCTCACAATTGCGGATTTGATGTTGGATGGCGGCCAACCGCAACCCGCCTTTGCGGCGTTGTTCGGTTTAACCATGATGCTGACCAGTCCCGGCGGCGGCGTGCATTCGACGGACAACGTCCGGGACATGTTGCGTGCTGCCGGATTAAACGATATCGAGGTGACGGTGGCCGGCGAGTTGCCCTATCGCGTGTTGAGCGGAAAGGTAACCGGATCATGATCATTGAACCCCACATCCATATGTTTTCACGGACAACCGACGATTACCAGTCCATGTACCGCGCCGGGATCCGGGTCTGTGTCGAGCCGTCCTTCTGGTTGGGTGGCGACCGGCGGTATGCCGGTACATTTTTCGACTATTTCAGGCTGATTCTCGAATTCGAAACGGTTCGCGCCCGGCGCTTCGGCATCGACCATTTTGCCGCCATTGCCTGCAATCCCAAGGAGGCATCGAACACCCGGCTGGTCGATGAAGTGTTGGCCGGAATGGGCGAATATCTCGATCACGAACGATGTGTCGCGCTGGGTGAAACAGGATTCGATCAAATCAACGATGCCGAAGAATATGCCCTGTTGCGCCAACTGAAAATTGCGCAGGAACGCGCATTGCCCGTGATTATCCATCTGCCGCATGTCAATAAATCCGCCGGTATCGAGCGAACCGTGCAATGCCTTCGCAAAGTAGGGATGGATGAACGCAACGTGTATCTGGACCACAATACCGAGGATACGATCGATATGGCGCTTGATGAAACCCGTTGCGTTTGCGGATTGACGGTGTATCCGTATTCTAAACTGACGCCGCAACGTGTCAGCGCGATCGTGCGGCGTGTCGGCAGCGAACGGATCATCGTCAGCGGTTCGGCGGACTGGGGCGTATCCGATCCGTTAAGTTTGGTCAAGGTTGTCGAATATCTGAAAGCGGATGGTCATGCTGAAGCGACCATTGATAGGCTGGTGTTTGCCAATGCCATGGCGTTTTATTCGAGAAGCCCGAACTGGCGGCCCCGGTTCGATTTGAAACCGGTCGATCCATCCGAGTTTCAGCGCTAGCGACGCCATTTCCCTGAGAAGTTACAGGCAAGCATCAAAGAAGGCTGAATAACCATTGAACCATTGAACGCAAAAGACTTTCAGTACGTATCCTGGCTTTCACTGATTCGCTTGCCGAATTTGTTGACGGTCCCCGGGGATCCGGTCGCCGGTTTTTTGCTGGCTGCGGCGGTGGGTGGCGCCGGTTTCGCCGGTGGATGGGGCAGGGCGGCGGTGGCCGCGATGGTGTCCATGCTGATCTACGCCCAAGGTTTGATCCAAAACGATCTCTTCGATATTCGCGAAGATCGCTTGTTCAGGCCACAACGTCCGTTGCCGTCCGGGAACGTTGCTATCCGTCCGGCGATCGCGGTCTGCGTTCTTCTGACGGTATCCGGAGTTGTCACGGCAAGCTTGATTGGCCGTCAGGGTGTGTTGCTGGCCGTGGGATTGACGGCGACCGTGTTTGGTTACAATGCGGGATTGAAGCGCAATCGCGTTCTAGGACCGCTGACGATGGGAACGTGTCGCGCGCTCAGCCTGGCGCTGGGCGTCGTCGCCGCCGGTATCCAAGTTTTGGCGCCGCCGGTATTGGTCGCCATTGCGTTGCTGGGCGTTTACGTGGCTGCGGTGACGTCGATTGCCGCCGATGAAACCCGGACCGTCAAACCGGGTTTCAGGCGCTGGTGTCCTGCGTTCGTTTTGCTGGCGGGTTTTGCGCTGCTCGGCTGGACGACCTTTCGTGCCGGGTTGACAGCCTGGCCGTACGCGTTTGGGTTCGGCTGGCCGATGGCGCTTTGGGCTGGTGGGGTAGGGTGCCGGCTCGGCGGGACCGTGCAACCGGAGCGGATTCAGGAAAGCGTGGTGCGCTGGTTGCGTGGAATCCTATTCCTGCAGTTCGTCCTGATTTCGATTGGATGGGGTTCCATGGTTGCGCCGGCTATTATATTTTTGATAGGATGGCTTGTTCATCGCCGGCTTTCCCGGTGGGTTGCCTGTACCTGAGATCGGTTATTGTTGATGAAAAGAATGCTTGTGATTCAAGTCGCGGCGCTTTCTTATGAAACCGCGCGCGAACTTAATCTGGATTTAACGTTCCATGCCGGGAAAAGCGTGTTCCCGGCGGTTACCTGCACGGTCCAAGCGACCTTGCGGACCGCCGCCTTGCCGTCAAAGCACGGCATGGTGGCCAACGGGCGCTATTATCGGGAATTGCGCAAAATCATGTTCTGGGAACAATCGTCCGCGCTGGTCGGCGGAGCACGTATCTGGCATGATTTCCGGCAGGCCGGCGGCCGGGTGGCCATGCTTTTCTGGCAACAGAGTATGGGTGAAACGGTGGACATGCTTTTGACGCCCGCGCCGATCCACCGTCATGGCGGCGGCATGATTCAAGACTGTTACGGCCGGCCGGATACCTTGTATGCCGATCTGTGCCGCCGGCTGGGGCGTCCCTTCCGGCTACGCCAATACTGGGGGCCGGCGGCAAGCGCACGGGTTGGCGACTGGATTGCCGAAGCGACGGCGTCGCTGATTCCCGATACGAATCTTGCGCCGCATCTTTGCCTGACCTATTTGCCTTCGCTGGATTACGATTTTCAGCGGTTTGGGCCGCAACACCCGCGCGCAAAACGTGCCGTCGTGCGTTTGCGCCAACAAATCGAATTGCTGCTGGCTGCCGCCGGCCGGAACGGTTATGAGGTGACGGTTTGCGGTGATTATGCCGTTGCACCCTGTTCCGGTCCGGCTGTCTTCCCGAACCGGATTCTGTGCGAGCATGGCGTGATGAAGACACGCGATGTGCGCGGGCAGCAATATCCGGATTTGCATACTTCGCGCGCCTTTGCAGTGGTGGACCACGAAGTGGCGCATATTTATGTGGCCGACGAAACCGATCGCGATTCCGTGCGCCGGCTGTTGGAACAGAGCGACGGAATCGAGACTGTATTGATGCCGGCGGAACGGGATCGAATGGGGATCGATCATCCCAATGCCGGCGAACTGATTGCCGTCGCGCAACCCGGTCGCTGGTTTGCCTATCCCTGGTGGACGCAGCATCGCAACGCGCCGGACTATGCCGGCCATGTCGATATTCATAACAAACCCGGGTTCGATCCCTGTGAATTGTTTTTTTCGTTATATCCGCCGGGAATCAGCCGGGATACGCAACGCATCCGCGGTACGCATGGACGAATCGATGCCGGCCGCGAAATTGCAACGGCTTCGACGGTGGAATCGCTGGCGGCGCCCGGCGGCTTACTGGAATTGGCGCAGGGATTGAAGCTGTGGCTGGGAACGTGATGCGAGATCTTCAAACAAATCAGCGCACTGCCCGTGGCGGGGAGCGAGACGATGTGTATTTGCAACGATTCACGGTTGAATTCGAATATCCCGTCCATTTTACGCACGGCCTGTTCGATCCTGCAAACGACTTGCTGGACCATGTTCTTGACCGGCGCGGTGTGGACGGCGTCCGTAAGGTCCAAGTATTTCTTGATCGCGGTCTGGTCCAGGCTTGGCCGGACATGACGCGCGCGGTCAAGCGCTGGTTTGACGATCGCACTGACCGGTTCCAGTCGGCCTCGATGCCGCGGATATTGCCGGGGGGCGAGACCGCGAAACACGGCTGGAAACATGTGGGCGCCGTGATGCGTACGCTGGGCCGGTTGCATCTCGACCGGCACGCGCTGGTTATCGGCATCGGTGGTGGTGCCATGCTGGATATGCTGGGTCTGGCCGTGTCCCTGGTGCATCGCGGTCTGCGATTCGTCCGCATACCGACCACCACGCTGGCGCAGTGCGATGCTGCGGTCGGTGTAAAGAACGGTATCGACGCCCATGGAATGAAAAATTTCGCCGGCACCTTTGCTGCACCGTTCGCCGTGATCGCCGATTTCGATTTCTTGCGAACCCTCTCGCCGCGCGACTGGATCGGCGGCGTCGCCGAGGCGTTCAAGGTGGCCATGATCAAGGATACCCGTTTTTTTGATTTTCTGTGCGAACACGCCGGCGCGCTGGCCACCCGGGACGCAACGGCCATGGATCGTACGATCCGACAGTGCGCCACGATTCATCTTGATCATATCCGCTTGGGTGGCGACCCGTTTGAAACCGGATCGGCACGCCCGCTTGACTTCGGACATTGGGCTGCTCATCAGATCGAATGCATCAGCGGCTACCGGGTGGGGCACGGACAGGCAACCGCCATCGGGATGGCCATCGATTCGCATTACGCCATGCAGACCGGACTGTTGTCTGCACCGGAATACGAATCTCTGATCAGGGCGTTGACGACATGCGAATTGCCGGTATGGGATCCCTGTCTTGAGGAACGAAACGAACACGGACAACGGCGGGTGTTGGCGGGATTGGAGAGCTTTCGCGAACATCTTGGCGGCAAACTGACCGTTACCCTGCCGCAAGGTATCGGTGCACGATGTGAAGTGCATGTCATGGACGATGACCGGATCGAATGCGCGATCAAGGCATTGGAGACGATAACCGGTCGAACGGTTCGAAGTTCATGATTGCCTGAAATCGTTGACGGATATTCATGCTAGCTCCTAATCATGGATTTCTTGAGTAGATGAGTCAAACATTTCCGCGAAGTTTCTTTGAAATGGCAACGTTTTGAGATGAAATACCAAGATCAACCGCCGCTCCATTTGACCTACTGTCTGAACGTCCATCCCGGCGAGACATGGGAAGAAAATTTCGCGGCAATC
>PXCX01000219.1 GCA_003565195.1 PVC group bacterium
AGTCGATATCTGTGGCCGGCACGCCATTTTCGCGCGCCAACAATGCCGCGCCGAGCGCGTTGGTCATTTGGGGCAACTCGGGAACGGTTAGATCGACACCTAACTTGTCTTCAATCGATTTAACGACTACGGAATTGAGGGCTACGCCGCCGATCATCATTGTCTTACCCTCTACTTTGCGGCCGCCAAGCAATCCGTCAACCGTCGAATGTCCCAGTCCAGTGCAGAGACCACAAGCAATCGCATCAATCGAGTAACCTTCCTGTTGCAGATGTATCATGTCGCTTTTAGCGAATACGGCGCAACGGGTGGCTACCGCCGGTGGCGGTAGCTGGTAACGCATGGCGCGTTGCGGAAGTTCGGCCGGAGGAATACGCAAACGTAACGATTGCTGATCGATGAAGGCGCCGGTTCCCGAGGCACAGGCACTGTTCAGGGTCGATCGCCGGTAACTGCCGTCGCCGTTCAACTCTGTAAAACTGAATGAGCCGCCGCCAACGGATAATATGTTGTGTACATCCGGCGTCAAATGGCGCGCACCCTCGATTCCGCTGATGATGGCATTGAAACAAGGACCCGGAATCGGTAGGGCGTCTCCGCTCGATCCCGTGCGCGCAACACGTACACGCATGTCTGGAGGAAGCCCGCTCAATATCTTAAGGACCGCTTCTATCGGTTCGCCATGATGACGGCAATATTCATGAATCCGGATTGTTCCTTGATCGTCCAATCCCAGTAAGCTCACGGATACACTGCCTGCATCGATGCCCAAGTATGTCATAAACACTTACTCCCGGCCGACGAAAAAAAAGCGTAGAAGTCCATTTGTCGTCACAGATAAAAGCCGGCATTATAAAACAGCCGGTTGCCAACTGCAAGTCTAAATGGCGGAAGCGATTAAGGCTCTACCGGCATATACCCATGACGGGCCAGGATTTCTTTTGCCGCCGCGCCCGTTAAGAATCGCACAAATTCATTAAGCATTTCCCGGGGCGCCGAGCCATCCAATAGGTGCAGGGTGACGATTTCTGTTTCCTCGGCGTTTGTTAACGGATGTTCTGTGCGGTGCGCGATCGTGTGGGTTGAACGGATGCGTTCGCGTCCGTGCCCGATCGCGACGCGAGCATGGCGAGCCGTAAGCAGTACATCGACGGCATCCGTTTGATCGAACGCTTCCCAAAAGTCTTCTTCGGTTGCGTAACGACGGTTGACCCGGATGGCGTAACGCCGCTGGAATGCTTGCAGAATATCTTCCAGCGGATGTTGCAAGGCAATATCGCCCAATAGCGTGATTTCATCCGTTATATCGGTTGTTTCGCGATCTGGGGTACGGAACGTTATAACAGCCGCGGCCAAGGCCAACAAGCACAACAATGGGAAACCGTATATAAGGACCTGACGCAGGAAGCGTTTCATGCCGTCAGCGCACCGTCGACGAGATGCAAGGCGTCCGCGTCGCGTAGCTCACGATCATGCGTGACGATCATAACAGCGCCGCCTGCCGCTGCGTATTCGCGCAAGGCATCCATGACCCGTTTGCCGTTGTCTTGATCCAGATTGCCGGTGGGTTCGTCGGCCAGTAACAGCATGGGCTGGTGCAAAAGCGCGCGCGCCAGCGCAACCCGCTGGCGTTCGCCGATACTGAGTTCCGAAGGCGGATGATTACGCCGCGGAACAAGACCGAACCGTTCAATCAGTTCCTCCGCGCGCGGTCTTTGATCGTCCGTGCTGACGCTGGCCAGCGTGGGGGCCAGTACGTTGTCGATCACGCTCAAATAGGGCATCAGATGGAACTGTTGAAAAACGAAGCCGACATGCCGGGCGCGCAGCTGGGAGCGTGCCTCGGACGTCAATGCGTAAGGATTCCGGTCGCTCAGTGTTATCACGCCTTGATCCGGCCGCAGTAATCCGCCGGCACAAAGCAGCAATGTCGATTTGCCGCTGCCGCTGGGGCCATAAACGAAACGCAGATCACCGCGATTAAGCGAGAGGCTGACATTGCGCAATGCGGTCACTGTTTCCCGTCCGCGCCGTCGGTAGCGCTTGGTGATGTGCTCGATTTGCAGTACTTGTGTCATCGGCGGCTCCAACCTTTCGTTTGTTATTCCTCGCACAAAATACTGGCCGGATCGCGATGGATCGCGCCGACTGCCGGGAACCATGCGGCCAGCATACACAAGGCCGGTGCCGCTATCAATGCGATCCAAAGCGTTCTGAATTCCACCAGATTAATGAATTCACGCGAAAACAAATTCATTTCCACCCACCAGGCGCCCACTGCGTGACCGGCAACAAACCCAAGCATGGCGCCGATCACCCCCATGATCAGGCTTTTAAGAAGGAAAACGGATAGAATCGTGTGCTCGCCGACGCCGATGGCTCGCAAGACACCGATCTCAATTGTGCGCTCGCGTACATTGTTCAGAAACAGGAATATCATCCAGATGGCCGCAACCAGCACGACCAGAGGGGTCATTACGGATGTGAAACGCCGGTAGGCTTCCGCGGTTTGGCGGCGATGTTCACGCTCGGATTCCATCGCGGTACGATGGGCGGCCGCCGCGCGATTCCTGGCCTGTGCACGTGCCTTGACGCGCGAACTGAATTCCATCACTTGCACATCGGGAAGGATGCGGTTGACATCGGCAACAATCCGACCCAGGGCGTCTGCTTCGCAAATGCATTCCAAGGCCAGAATAAGATTGATCCGGTTCGGTTTGTTCAGTTGTTCCTGTACCCAGTCTATATGACACCAGACGGCAATATCGTCAGTTGTACCTTCGGCGCGGTTGACTTGGCGGATCCGAAAGGTTTTACCCAGCAACACGGTCTGGTTGCCAGCGTTCAGCTCCAGCCGTTGCGCGATGTTATGGCCCAGTACGAGTTCACCGGCCGGAATCGTTTCCATGATCGGATTGTGGTAAGCGGTCCCGTCCTCGGTCAGGAAGCGTTGCCTGTGGGTTACCGGTATCTGTCCCGGGGTGCCGCTGAGAATGATCTCGACATCGTGGCCTTCCCATTCAACCCGGATACGTTCTTGCAGTACCGGCAAGAGGTGGTTCAAGGTTTCGGTTCCTTCCGTTCCCAGGCGCTCGACATACTCGTATGGCATCGTCTTTTCGGGATGGCCGCGCGCTCGCAAACCGGATAAATCTTCGTCGCCGTCCAAAATCATGACGTTATAACCCAAATCACGCATGATTAAACGGTAATCGTCCTCCATGCGATGCATCTCTTCCTGGGTTGCCCGCGAGCGTTGCGTCATGATGATGTCGGTTTGGCGATCATGGGCGCGTAAAAGAACGGGGGCGCCGATCCATGCGGTCATGGCGGCCGCAACCGAAAATAAGCCCAGCAAAAAACCGATTTTGCGGTAACGGATTTCTTCAAATATTAATCGCCATAAATTCATGTGCGGCTTACTCCTGATCGGGGTCGGCAAGATCGTGATGATGCAAAAAACTTCCCGTGCCGACGGTGCCGCCCACCGCAGCCGGCGTCATCGGTTCTACATGGGCTGACCAATCCAAGCTTATCAACAAATCTGTTCCCGGATTGGCGGCCTTGATCTGGCAAGAACAGGGGCCGGTAATAAAGTTGACCGCCTCTTCCATCGTCCACGGGTTGATGCCGCGCCCGACCAAGGCATAGAGAATAAGGCCTCGCCCGAAAATCGGGAAGAGCATCGGTTGGCCGTCGAATTCCGATTCAAGATCGGGTTCGGATGCCAGCAACATGCGTGTCAGCATTTGTTCGGCCGGATCATCGCGACCGATACGCATGACCTTGAAACTGATATCGCGGTCGATAGCCACATTCTGGCCGCCCCATTCGGCGGTGTCCGGAATAACAATCTCCCGTTCGTAGCGGTCAATCTGTTGCCTTACCATCTCTTCCAGTTCACGGTCGGCCACGCGATCGCCGCTTTCCAGGAGTAGCCAGACGGTTGATACCCGGCGCGCAAGGGCTTTGCCAAGCCGTTGACGCACAGGTGACGTAAGCAGAGATCGTACATTTTCTTGAGATAACTCGCCCTCCCATATCGGGCGTTCAATTCCGGTAATCGCTGGATAACGAACCGCGAGCCGGTTTTGGATTTGGCGGTCTGAATCGTCTTCCCTATCCGCGTCACTAATGGTAATCGCGATGTTGGCTAAGGTGGTGTCGCCACGTTCTGCATTCCACAAAAAATCCAGCGCCTTTTCTTGGTCTTCAGATAACGGGGCGCTGCGGTAAACCGTGATTTCATAGGCATCCGTTTCCCAATGTTCTAAAGCATACTGATACACTGGAATGGGACAAGCGGTTAGAACGCCGTGCATCATCGTTGAAAACGCCAGTAGAGTCCATGTCTTGGTAGGGAATGTCATGAATACCGTATTCCTGTATGTGTTTTGGCTAAATTTACGTTTAAGTGTAGCATAATGAACCAAGGAACACAATGTTTTTGAGGGTTATCGTTCATATTGACACGCTGCCGGTTACGGCGGTATGATCTGGGTTATGAAAAAAAAGACACCCTATGGCGGATATAAGTATCTATTCGGTCCCGTGCCCTCACGGAGGTTGGGTTGTTCCCTGGGGGTGGATGTGATCACTGCCAAGGTGTGTAGTCTTGATTGTATCTATTGTGAATCGGGTGCCACGACCTGTGCTACGCTGGCGCGTCGCGAATATGTTCCCACCCAAGCCTTGATACGCGAATTGGATGTGTATTTGGCGCAGCGACCGTCGCTGGATTTCGTAACGTTTTCCGGTGCCGGCGAACCGACGCTGCATCGCGACATCGGGTACATTCTTGAATTTATGAAAAAAAAGTATCCCGATTACCGGGTGGCATTATTGACCAACGCAACCTTGTTTCCGGATTCGGCTGTCCGATCGGAGTTACGGGCGCTCGACCTGGTGATTCCGTCGTTGGATGCGGCCGACGACACTGTTTTGGCTTCGATTAACCGGCCGACTGACGGGGTTTCTACAAGCGCCATAATCGAAGGATTGGTGGCGTTCCGGCGCGAGTCGAAGGCACACATGTGGCTCGAGATATTTTTGGTGCCGGGAATCAACGATTCGCAGGAACATCTTGAAAAATTACGCCAGGCGGCTCTACGTATCGCACCTGACCGGGTCCAGTTGAATACCCTGGATCGACCGGGTTCCGAGCCCTGGTTGGTGCCGGCGGATCGTGAGACGTTGGAGCGGGTATCAGCGCTGATGCAACCGTTGCCGGTCGAAATTATTGCGCGAAACCCCGCGCCTTCCGCAGGTCCCGATCCCGATACGGAGGTCCCGGGAGCATTAGATGAAAGGATCGTCGGATTGGTTCGGCGCCGACCTTGTACACTGTCTGATCTGGTTGCCGGTCTGGGGGCAAACCCAGATGCCGTGAACGATACCGTTCGAAAACTTCAACAACAGCGTATATTGACCGCCGAACCACGGGAACGTGGTGTTTTTTTCCGGTTGTCGGCAACCCGCTAACAGTGTTGGTGTTTTGATGAAAGTTACGATTAAATGGATAGAGACAACATAATCCAAGACGCGTTTAGCGGTCAGGGATTGGATCTGGACCGGATCGAAACACCTTGTCATGTCCTTGACCGTGACACGTTAGGTCGTAATCTGGAAATCCTGCGACAGGTAAGCGAACGAACCGGTTGCCGCATATTGATGGCCTTGAAAGCGTTCGCCATGTATCACGCGTTTCCGGATATTGCGCGCACATTGGCCGGTACGGCAGTCAGCTCGCTTAACGAAGCCCGGCTGGCAAATGAATTTTTCGAGGGCGAAACACATGTCTTCGCACCGGCATACACGCCCGCCGACATGATCCAGTTGTTGCCGATCGTCGATCACATGGTTTTCAATTCGTTTGACCAGTGGCGCCGCTTTCGAGCAACCGTGGAGGGCTCGGCGCATCGGGTACAGTGCGCTATCCGGATCAATCCGCGTCATTCCGAAGTGGCCACGGCTATCTACGATCCGTGCGCGCCACGCTCACGGCTGGGCGTGACGCCTGAACATTTTGAACGCACGTCAATGGACGGGTTGACCGGATTGCATTTTCATACCTTATGCGAATTGGGTGCGGATGCTTTGGAACGGACGTTGGATACGGTAAACTGCGCATTCGGAGATGTTTATGATCGTTTGCAATGGATAAACTTTGGGGGCGGCCATCATGTCACGCGGGCAGACTACGACCGCGAACGGTTGTGCCGGCTGCTGATTGCATTCAAGCGTCAAACCGGGTTAAGGGTTTACCTGGAACCGGGCGAAGCGGTCGTCTTAAATGCCGGCATTCTGGTAGCTTCAGTGTTGGACGTGATTGATAACGAGGGTCCGGTCGCGATTCTGGATACATCCGCCGCAGCCCATATGCCGGACGTTTTGGAGATGCCGTACCGGCCTTCGATTGCCGGCGCCGGTTTGCCGGAGGAATATAAATATACCTATCGACTCGGTGGATTAACTTGTCTAGCCGGTGATGTGATCGGCGATTATTCTTTTCCCGAACCCTTGAGGGTGGGGCAAAAAATAGTTTTCCTTGATATGGCACACTATAGTATGGTAAAGTCAAACATGTTTAACGGAGTCGGTGCGCCGTCGCTGGCGCTCTTCGATCGCAAGACCGGCGAACTTGCAGTGGTACGCGTGTTTGGTTATGAAGACTATCGCAATCGGATGGGATGAAATGTAGTTGAATACGGCGGCATGCAGGCTGTCGGGCTGGCCGTTTGCAAGCGAAAAGTCGGACAACATAAGATTCGAAACGTTGGAATGATTGGAATGCTGGGATGTTGGTATTCCATATATTTTTTGGGATAAAAGTGATGCGAAATGTAACGTTAAAATTCGGTTGCGTATTGGCGATCTTGATTTCGGCAGGGATGTATACCGTCCGGGAATCCGATGCCCAGGTACGGGTCCGCAAGGCGACGGACCTGACGTCGCCGATCGATATTTCGGGTTTGCAAATTGCGAACGACAGGGTGTCGCGCGAATTCCGCGAAACCTTGATCGCTAACTTGAGCCGGTTTGGCTGGTTCACCGTGGCAGCGCCCGGCGAGGCAGCCTATCGTGTTCTAGGCGAGCAAACCCTGTCTGATGGATCGATGCAGGTCAACCTGGAATTGGTGCGTGGCGCGAACCGGGAATCGTTGTTGCGGCGGACCTACTCCGGCCGGACGACCGAAGCGCGCCGCCTTGCGCACCGGATTCACGATGACCTGGTGCAGGCGGCGACCGGTCAGCGCGGCGTTGCCTCGACAACCCTTCTGATGATTGGCGGACGGCGCGATGGCGAGCGCGAAATGCATTGGGTGGATGCCGACGGCCGCAACTTGCGCCAGGTAACCCGCGACGGATCCATCAGCGTTGCGCCGGCATGGGCGCCGGATGGGCGCCGGTTTGTCTACACCTCGTTTGTGGGTGGTTTTCCCGATGTCTACCTGATAGATCTGGAAAGCGGTCGCCGCGAACGGATTGCAGCGTATCCGGGCTTGAACAGTAGCGCCGCCTTTTCACCCAATGGCACCGAACTAGCCTTGATCCTATCCAAAGATGGCAATCCGGAGTTGTACGTGCGCAATTTGCGCACCCAACAGATAACGCGGCTCACCCATAGCCGCTATGCCAATGAAGCCTCGCCGTCCTGGTCGCCGGATGGGCGCAAAATTGTTTACGTCTCCGATTCAACCGGCGCTCCGCATCTTTACGTGGTGGATCGCGGCGGCGGCGAAAGACGGCGACTGACCCGCCGTGGCCGCGACAGTGTTTCGCCGGACTGGGGTCCCAATGGCCTGATTGTTTTCAGTAGCCGGCGCGGTCCGCATTATCAACTGGTTCTGCTCGATCCGGAGACGGGAGAAGAGCGGGTGCTGACTTCAGACCCGGTTGATCATGAAGATCCCAGTTGGGCGCCGGATGGTCGGCATGTCGCCTTTACCCGCAGCGCCGGCGGCCGGTCCGTAATCTATATGCTTGACACATTTACCGGTTCCTCTGTACCCTTGTCGCGAACGGAGGGGCAATGGTATTCAGCAGTCTGGTCGCCCCGCTGAAAATAAGTCTGTTTTAGCAGTTAAGCTTAATAAAAGGGAGTATCCGGTTTTTTTGATCGACAAGGAGGTTCTTATGCAGAAAAAAAGAGGGTTGGTGTTTGCGTTATTGGTATTGGTGGTTTTGGGATCGGTCGGCTGCCGGCGATGGCGGAGCGACCCGGATCATGATATGCCGCCGGCCCATCTTGATCAGGACTGGATTGGTAGCCCGGATTTCCGCTATGATGACGACCCCCTGGCGGATCGTTTTGGTTACACCCGAACCCTGGATGTCCAGTTTGATGATGTATTGTTCGGTTTCGATAGTTCCCAGGTGGCCTCTGGCGAACAACCTAAAATCGAGGAAGTGGCTGCTTACATGCGGCGCAATCCCAATTCCAAGGTGATTATTGAAGGGCATACATGTGATATCGGCAGCCGGGAATACAATATGGCTCTGGGCGAACGACGCGCCCTTGCGGCACGCGCTTATCTGATCCAGTTGGGAATCGAAACGGCACGTATCCAAACGTTGAGTTACGGCAAGGAAAATCCCTTGGTTTTCGGCACCAGCGAAGCGGAACGGCGGTTAAACCGGCGTGCGGCCTTCAATATGGTTGAATAATCCACGGAATTCCGATGAACCCACTGGCGTTCTTGCATTTGTCGCCGGGCGTGGGTGAGGTGCTGCTGGTCCTGCTCGTCATCCTGATACTGTTCGGCGCGGATCAGTTGCCGGGTATCGCTCGCTCGCTGGGGCGATTGTTACATCAAATGCGGCATGCCGCCGATGATTTTCATGATCAATTGCTGGATGCCGATCGACCGCTATCGCCGCGGAACGGCCGGAAAACAGTTGATCGGACAAACATGACGCCGCAGAATGCGGACAAGTCGGCCGAGGATAAGGAGCCGCCCCCCCCAACGACATCACGGTCAGAGACTGATTCCGGTGCGCATGATGGATAATCCGTCGCCGTCCAATGATGAACCACGGCCGTTCTTGAGCCATTTGTCCGATTTGAGGCGTACCCTGTTGCAAGCGCTGGCGGTGTGTGGATTGGCGATGGCCGTCGTGGCGCCGTTGTCGCCATGGCTGTTGCGCATCCTGAAATGGCCGCTCCGCCTTGCCGTGGAAGATCCGGAAGGGTTTCTTGTCAGTTACGAGGTTGCCGCCGGCGTACTCGTCTTGTTACGTATCACGTTCAGCGCCGGGATCCTGCTGGCGGCGCCATGGATTTTGTTTATCATCGGAAAGTTTGTCTTTCCTGGTTTAACCCCGGTTGAAAGACGAATCATCCGACGCTATACAGGGGTAGCGGTCGTGATGTTTCTTGTTGGCGCCGGTTTTGCCTTCGGTGTAATATTGCCGCTGGCCTTGCGTATGTTGCTGCAAATGCATCAATGGATGGGGATCACCGTAGACCATGTGTTGGCCACCAATTATATCGCGTTTGTAACCCAACTCATGCTGGGCTTCGGGCTGGCCTTCGAAATGCCGGTGGTCTTACTCGTGATGGGGCAGATCGGTATCGTTAATGCCGCGCAATTGCGGGCTAAACGACGGCATCTGATCGTGACCTTGTTGATTGTGGCCATGTTAATGACGCCGCAGGATGTCGTGACCCAAATTCTGATGGCGCTGCCGTTATACCTGTTGTTTGAAGGTTGCATTCTGCTGATAGCCAGAGACAAAACCAAAGGGAAGGAATACCATGGATAACGACCGCGAATTTTTGCAAAAAAAATTAATGGAAAACCCGGCTTACGTGAACGCTTACGAAGATTTGGACTTGATGAATCGTGACGAACTGCGCCCGATTCGATTGCAATTGGAGTTGCTGAAACCGGAGTTGGTGCAGCAGGAGAGCAATATCCTGTCCACGATTGTGGTTTTCGGCAGCGCACGGATGCCGGATCCCGAAACCGCGGCGGCAGATAAAGACCGGTTGCAAGCTGCCGCCGATGCATCGCCACAGGATAGCAAAGCCCAAACCGCATTGGCGCAAGCGCGGCAACGCCTGAAACAGGCCCGTTATTATGCAGTGGCCCGTGAATTCGGACGGATCGTTTCCTCGTCATGCCAAATGGAAGACCAGTGTGAATACGTTGTGGTGACCGGCGGCGGTCCCGGTATCATGGAAGCCGGTAATCGTGGCGCCTACGATAGTGGCGCCAAAACCATCGGCTTGAATATCGCATTGCCGCACGAGCAAAAGCCGAATCCCTATATCACGCCCGAGTTGTGTTTCAATTTCCGCTATTTCGCGATCCGTAAAATGCATTTCCTGATGCGTGCCCGCGCCCTGGTCGCATTTCCTGGCGGATTCGGCACAATGGATGAACTTTTCGAAGCATTAACCTTGATTCAAACCGGTAAGGTGACGCCGATTCCCGTCATTTTGGTCGGACGAGAATTCTGGGAACGGCTGATCAGTTTTTCACTATTGGTTGAGGAAGGTTATATTTGCCGGGAAGATTTGGAGTTGTTTAGTTTTGCCGAGGAAGCCGACGAAATATGGCGTCTGATTACAGAATATCATGCCCGGATACCAACGCCGCGGCAACCGGATCATTTCCGTTGATCTATCCGTGAAACCTGATCACCAAACCGGCATGCCGACAGCCCGAGAAACGGCGATGACCATTGTGGCCGCCTGGTTGCAAACGGGGAAACATCCCGACCGTTTAATCGGAGGCGTGTCGCCGGTGCATCATGCCGCTGTTCAGACTCTGGTATATGGCGCGGTTAAATGGTGGCGGACCTTGCAATGGCGGATCGATCGGGTGACCCGTCGGCCGCCGCGGCGGG
>PXCX01000278.1 GCA_003565195.1 PVC group bacterium
CGCTGCCCCATTCGCGCGCCTGTTCGGCACAAAACTGTTTTCGCCAGCATCGTTCATAGGTGTGCAACACGCTTTCGGGCCGGCCCAGACCGGTGATCCGGCCGCTATCAAGCAATAGGATACGATCGCTGACTGAACGGATGGTTTGTAAATCATGCGACACGACCAGCAAAGTCTTGCCTTCTTTACGGAAGCGCGTCATACGTTCCAGACATTTACGTTGAAAGACCGCATCGCCGACCGCCAACACTTCGTCAACGATCAGGATATCGGGATTAACTTCCACTGCCACGGCGAATCCAAGCCGGACATACATACCCGACGAATAATGTTTGACCGGTTGATCGATAAACTCCGTCAGTTCGGCAAACGCCACAATGGCATCGAAACGTTGGCGCATCCATTGTCGCGGCAATCCCAGGATGGCGCCCCACAGGTATACATTTTCACGACCGGTCAGATCGGGATGGAATCCGGCGCCCAACTCAAGTAGCGATGAAACTGTTCCGCGACATACAACCGAGCCGCTGGTCGGCGTCATGGTTCCTGCCAACAACGCCAACAAGGTGCTTTTGCCGGCGCCATTGCCCCCGATAATCCCAAGCGTCTCACCGCGTCGCACCTGAAAGTCGACATCGCGCAAGGCCCAGAAGTCGCGACCGATGCGCCAATGCCGCCAGTTGCGCACGCGGTCGACAACCAATGATTTGAGGGTGCGCCCACCCTGCGGCGCCAGCTTAAAGCATTTGGCGACATTGCGCACCTCAATGGCGTATTGCGATTTCATAATTCGTCGGCAAACCGGACTTGCAAACGTTGAAAAAACCAAATTCCGAGCGGCAAAACGATCCAGGCGATGGCGAACGAAAAGAGTGCCGTACGGAAAAACGGGAATGGTTCGCGCAACAATGCGGTACGATAGGCGGAAACGATGCCCGTCATCGGATTGGCGAAGTAGGCATACGTCAGCAGCGACGGTAACTCCCGATCAAGCACCAGCGAAACCGGATAGATCACCGGCGTGAGAAAAAACCACGCCATCAAGGCCACGCTAACCAGATGTTCGCTATCGCGAAAGAACACATTGATTGCCGAAATAAAACAACTGATTCCCAAACAGAACGCCAGATGCGTCAACACAATCAGCGGCAACCAGATCAGTTCGACATCAAAAACAACGCCGCGCAACAGTAGAAACACTGCCAGAACCAAGCCCGACAACAAAAAATTGACGGTATTGGCCAGCACCATCGACAGCGGCAGAATCAAGCGCGGGAAAGCCGTCTTGCGGACCAGGTTGGCATTGCCCATGACGGCATGCAAACTATCGTTGGTGCAGGTCGACAAATAGTGCCAGGCAAGAATCCCGACAATCAAGATATGCAGATCAATCGGAAATCGGAGGATACCGAGAAACACGGCATAAATCACGATCAGAAACAACGGCCCCAGCAACGACCACACGAAGCCCAGAGTCGCGTTCTTATAACGGATTTTGAGGTTGCGGACGGCAAGTAACGCCACCAATTCACGCCGCCGCCAGATCTCCGACCATGGCGAAAAGATTTTTTTAAACATTGCGCGGGCCAAAACAACTCTTGAGGGAACCATTCTGACCCTGTCTGCGTACCGGATTAGCGGTACGCACCGCCGGCTTGACCGCGGGGCGGACGGTCTTCGCGGGGTTTGGCAATATTGACCCGCAAACTGCGACCGTCAAGCTCTTTACCGTCGAAGGTCTCGATGGCTTTCTGCGCTTCTTCGGGAGTACCCATTTCAACAAACCCGAACCCGCGTGAACGCTGCGTGAATTTATCCATGATAATACTGCAGCTATCGACCTGGCCAGCCTGTGCGAAGTAATCTTTCAATTCCTCTTCCGTGGTATTGAAAGACAGATTCCCAATATACAACTTTTTCGACATAACCTGCTCTTCCCGTTGACCTGAGCGGGATCCGATGCCCCGGGTTCCGATTACTCCGGATAAAATTGGCGGCGGCGCTATACCTTGCACGCCACCTAAACCTCATGCCGGCATCCATTCACTATCCCGTCACGTCGATAAGATAACGCTTACATTAGAAAAAAGCAACCTTTTTTTGATTTTTTTACATTTACAAATTCTGATGGGTATTTCGTCATTCGTCATTCAATGGCACGTCACGCAAATCGAAATATTATGTAGAAACCTCTTAAGTAAGTGCCATTCGGATAAGGCGCTAAAACGTCGTCATTTCGGGTGGCAACAACAGGTTAACATACCACTCCCACCAAACCGGTCCCCACAGTATCCACAAGACGGCAGCCAGCGCCAGAAAAGGACCGAAGGGGATGCGCGCGCGTAATCGCTTGCGTTGCAGGGCAATCAAGACGACTCCGATCACTGATCCGACCAAAGATGACATCAGCAGGATGAAAAAAACGGCGTAACCCCCGAAAAAAGCTCCCAGAGCACTCATCAACTTGACGTCTCCGAATCCCATGGCCTCTTTCTTGAAGAGCAATCGACCGAACCAGGCGATCGCCCAGAGCGATAAAAAGCCGATGGCGGCGCCGGCGCCGGCGCGAAGCAATGCCGGCCAAACCGTTTCGGCGCCATGCAACGCCGGCACCAGGGCGCTCAATCCGATCCCGGCCACGATCCCGCCGAGACTGATTCGATCGGGAATAATCATGTGATCGAGATCGACGAAAGTCGCCAAGACCAAACCTGAAACCACCAACCAATAGATAGGAATCAGCCGCAAAGCGTTCACGGGCGCCAACCCCAGCGGCGGGGCTCCGGAACCGAACCCGACCTTAAGCCAGACTGCCAGGAACAATACCGCGGTCAACAGTTCGACACCGAAATAGCGCGCTGTGATCGACGTTTTGCAATGGCGGCAGCGCGCGCCCAACCACAGGAAACTGAACAGCGGAATATTGTCGTACCATGCAATCATGGCCCGGCAGCGCGGACAATGTGAACGCGGCGTGACCACCGACATACCGGCCGGAATCCGATAGATACAGACATTCAGAAAACTGCCGACACAAGCTCCCCATACGAATACCAGAACTGTTAAAAACGCTTCGGGTTGAACGGGACAAACAGGCATACCATTTTCCTTTCAGCTCAAGACGACGCTTAGCCGCCGCCATAAACGGCATTTTCCAACGCAGCTCGCATGACACCGACAGGTATTTCGACCCCGGTCCACAAGCGCAGGGCCAGTACCCCCTGGTGCAGCAACATCCCTAATCCGTTGGCTGTCCGCGCACCGGCCTTGGCCGCCGCGCGCATCGTCACGGTTTCCGGAAACATATAAACCAGATCATAAACCGATTGGCCGGCATGGAACGCCTTGCCGTCTAGCGCCGGCGAGTCGTCAGGGTTCATACCTAGTGGGGATGCCTGAACGATCAATTCGGCATCGCGAGACGCGGCCGGCAACGCCGGGTCGGACACTGCGACGCAATCGACCGCAACATCCGGCGCACAGCGCTGGATTTCAACGGCCAACTCACGCGTGCGTGTCGCATCCAGATCGGTAATCGTCACCTGGCGTGCGCCGTTCACGGCGCAGGTCAGCGCAACAGCGCGGCCGGCGCCGCCGGCGCCAAACACAAACACCGAACGGCCGGCCGGTTGGATGGCGAACGCTTCATGCAATGCGGCCAGAAAGCCTTCGCCATCGGTATTGTATCCCCGCCATCCGTCATCGGTACGCACCAGAGTATTGACGGCCCTCATCTGCGCGGCGCTCTCGTCCAGCGCGGTCAAGGCGCGGAAGGCCACCTCTTTGAGCGGCACGGTCAGGTTGACACCGTTAAATCCCATGGCATGCATCGCCTCGATAACCGTCGGCAACCGATCGGGCGCCACATCAAACGCCAGATAGCGGGCATCCATCTTAAGATCGTCCAAGGCGGCCTGGTGCATAATCGGCGAAAGCGTATGCCCGATCGGATGGCCCAGCACGGCATAAGGCACGGTTTTACCCGAAACCGGTTTTTTTCGGCAGGTCATGCTTTCTCCTTCACACTGCGGTTAGTAGCCGCGGACGCAGGCTCCGTGGGTACGGCGGTCGTTTTTTCAGTCGTTTCGTTCTCACGGATACCGAGCAGACGGTTCACGCAAAACAGGTACGCTTTGGCGCCCGCTTCGACGATATCGGTACTGGCCGCCTTGGCGCTGAGCACACAATCGCCGAAATCGACCCGGACACTGACTTCGCCCATGGCATCTTTGCCGACCGAAACGGATTGCAACGAAAAATCGAGTAACCGTCCCTGGATCCCGGTCATCCGGTCAATCGCTTTGAGGCTGGCATCAATCGGCCCGTCACCGCAGGCAGCATCCTGCAGCGTCGCACCGGCCTTACGCAGCCGCACCGTCGCGGTGGGGACGGCATGGTTGCCGGTCGACACATGCAGATACTCCATTTCATAGATTGCCGCGTATTCGAGCATTTCATCGCGCGCAATCGCGATCAGATCGTCATCGTAAACGGTTTTCTTCTTGTCGGCCAAGGCGATGAATCGTTCGTAAGCGCGATCCAGTTCCGCGCCGGTAAGGCGGATTCCCATCCGGTCGAGATGATGCAGAAAGGCATGACGTCCCGAATGCTTGCCCAGCACGAGTTCGCCGCTTTCGATACCGATATCCTGCGGGCGCATGATTTCATAGGTCGTACGTTCCTTGAGCACCCCGTCCTGATGGATCCCGGCTTCATGGGCAAAGGCATTGGCGCCCACGATGGCTTTATTACGCTGAACCGTCATACCGGTCAGGCGACTGACAAGCCGGCTGATTCGATGGATTTCATGGGTGATGATGCCGGTCGTGAGATCGAACAGATCGCGTCGGGTATGCAGGGCCATCACCACTTCTTCCAGCGCGCAGTTACCGGCGCGTTCCCCCAGGCCGTTGATCGTGCATTCAATACCGCGGGCGCCGTTTTGAACGGCCGCCAGCGAATTCGCGACGGCAAGTCCCAGATCGTTATGACAATGCACATTGATAACGGCCTTATCGATATTGGGAACGTGTTCATGGAGATAGGCAATCAGCCGGCCGAACTCGGATGGGATCGCATAGCCGACGGTATCGGGAATATTGACCGTGCTTGCGCCGGCATCGATAACGGCCTCGACGACCTGGGCCAGGAAATCGGGTTCAGTTCGCGAAGCGTCTTCGGGACTGAATTCGATATCATCGCAAAAACCGCGCGCGTAGCGCACGGATTCCACGGCCTGGGCAAGGATTTCATCGCGAGCCTTGCGCAGTTTATATTTCCGGTGAATCGCCGAGGTTGCCAAAAACACGTGGATCCGGCGACGTGGCGCGGGTTCCAGCGCTTCGGCGCAACTTTCGATATCCGGTTTCGTGCAGCG
Source organism: PVC group bacterium (assembly GCA_003565195.1). Classification (GTDB taxonomy): domain Bacteria; phylum Verrucomicrobiota; class Kiritimatiellia; order CAIKKV01; family PXCX01; genus PXCX01. Next base: position 5,378 of record PXCX01000278.1, read on the forward strand.
GGCCAGCCCGGCAATAATCGGACCCTTGACTTGTTTGGCAACATCGTTGACGGCCATGAAATCGCCGGGCGACGCCTTCGGGAATCCGGCTTCGATGACATCGACACGCATTTGCGCCAGAGCATGCGCGATCTCGAGTTTTTCGCGATGATTAAGGCTGGCGCCCGGCGATTGTTCGCCGTCACGCAGCGTGGTATCAAAAATCATAACGTGTGCATCATTCTTCATCATCGGCTCCGTTATGGTTCTCGGTTTCGATCGCGATCCCCCCGGTGCGTGCCAGATCCAGGACACCCAATGGTTCGAGCAACGCCAGCAGGGCATGCAATTTATCTCTATCGCCGGCCACCTGAATGACCATGTCAGCGCTACGAACCGCAATGATTTTACCTTCGAACAATCCCACCAGCTCCATGATTTCCGAGCGCCGTTCACGGGGTGCGGCAACTTTGATCAGCAACAGTTCGCGATTAATGAAACGACGCTGGGTCAGATCGTTGACGGAACGTACATCGACCAGTTTCGCAAGTTGGCGGGTAACTTGTTCGAGGACCCGGTCATCGCCGGGAACCTGCATCGTCATGCGCGACACATTCGGGTCTTGGGTAGGCCCGACGTTGAGCGTCTCGATATTATAACCCCGACCGGAAATCAAGCCTACGATTCGCGCCAGCACACCGGGTTGATTGTCGACGTTCAGTGTAATTGTATGTTTCATATCGGTTTCCCCTGTTCGGTTATTCTCTCCGTCTTCAGGCCATGCTATGCACCATTTCGATCAGTGAAGCGCCGGGCGGCACCATCGGATAAACATTTTCTTCCGGTTTGACCATACACTCGACCAGCGCGGGACCATCGGCCGCGATGGCGTCGCGCAGCGCGCCCGGCAATGCCTCGGGCGCATCTACACGGGTTGCGAAGGCGCCGTGTGCTTCGGCCAGCTTCACGAAATCGGGCAGGTACCGATCTTTTTCATGGACCACAATCCGTTCGTTTTTTCCGCGTTCGCCCTGTCCCAGGCGGGTCGCCGAATATTCGCGGCGGTAAAACATTTCCTGCCATTGCCGTACCATGCCGAGATGACCGTTGTTGAGCACCACCACATTTATCGGCAAGCGATGTTCAACCGCGACCACCAGTTCCTGAAAGTTCATCTGAATACTGCCGTCCCCGGCAATCAACACCACGGTACGATCGGGACAGGCGAACTGTGCGCCAATGGCTGCCGGCAACCCGAACCCCATGGTGCCCAGGCCGCCGGAACTGATAAACGAACGCGGCTGCGAATATTTATAATAATGGGCTGCCCACATCTGGTGTTGACCGACATCGGTGACAATCGCCGCCTTGCCGTCGGTTGCATGATAAACCGATTCAATCACATATTGCGACGCCAGTTTTCCGTCTTCATTCTGATAGGCAAACGGATATTCTTTCTGCCAGGCGGCAACCTCATTGAGCCATTCGCGCTGGGTCACAGGTTCCAAACGCTCGAGCAAACGTGTCAGCACGGTTTTGACATGGCCAACGACCGGAATCCGCACCGGCACGCTCTTGGAGATTGCCGACGGATCGATATCGATATGCGCGATAACGGCATTCGGTGCGAATTGATCGATTTTGCCGGTAACCCGATCATCAAAGCGGGCGCCCACCGAAATCAACAGATCGCATGCGCTGACCGCACGGTTGGCGGCCACGCTGCCATGCATCCCGAGCATCCGCAACGACAACGGATCGGTTTCCGGAAACGCTCCCAGCCCCATCAGCGTCGTCGTCACCGGGATCCGGGCGCGCTGCGCCACGGCCTGCAATTCGGCTGCTGCATCGCCGGCAATCACACCGCCGCCCACAAACAACACCGGTTTGCGTGCACGCTTGATCGCCTCCGCCAGGGCATCCACGGCGGCCTCGCAATCCGGCAACGGTTTGGAACCGCGAACACCGGTTTTGCCGTCGCAGACCGCGGCCGTTTGGGCACGCTGGATATCCTTGGGTACATCAATCAAGACCGGTCCGGGTTTGCCGTCCGCGGCCAGCCGAAACGCTTCGCACATAATCCGCGGCAACTCATCCACATCGCGCACCAGATAATTATGTTTGGTAATACCGCGGGTCATCCCGGTGGTATCAGCCTCCTGAAACGCATCATTGCCGATCATGTGGGACGGCACCTGACCCGCGATGCAAACCAGCGGCACGCCATCCATATTGGCGGTTGCCAGTCCGGTCACCGCATTGGTGGCGCCAGGTCCGGACGTCACAATACAGGCGCCTGTCAGGCCCGAAGCGCGGGCATAACCGTCCGCCATATGCACGGCGCCCTGTTCATGGCGCGCCAGCACAAAACCGATCGGCGCGTGATACAGCAGCTCAAAAATATCCAGCACGGTGCCGCCGGGAATACCGAATAACCGGTCGACACCGGCCTGTTGTAATCCATCAATAATACATTGTGCTCCGGTTCGCATGTTTGTCTCCTCAATTCAAAAAAAAACCACCGCCGTTGCCGGGGTGGATTTTTCGCGTATTCCAAATCGTTCGTCAATTACCAATTCGTCAATCGTTCAAATCCCCCTGGACCGGACAGCTCCCGCGCGGCAACCACGCAAAAACCGTCCGCCGGGTACAACAACCCTTGTCGCCTTCCCTGGCTCGATAACCACTGTTAATGCTTTGACGCGTTTCATAACGGAACAGAATTTACGCTTTCGCGTAACAATAGTCAAGTCAAAAACGATGCGCGGCAAAACCTTCTGCTCAGACCTCTGGCCGGTGATGACCAAGGGTTTGTCAGAAAATTACAGGGCGACATTTTTCAGCCAGTCTTGATTGTCCCGATACCAATCGACCGCCCGCTGGAACCCTTCGTAGGGATCGATTTCGGGGCGCCATCCAAGCAAACCGGCGGCCTTATCGATATCCGCCCAGGTTTCCTTGATGTCAGCCTTATGGAAGGGTTTGTAGTCGATCCGGGCCGGCTTGTCGAGTGCGTCTTCAATAAAGGCAATCACGCGCTTAAGCGAAATCGGATTATTGCCGCCTCCGAGATTGATCACCTCGTATCCCAGCGGTTTAATAGCAGCAATGGTACCGCGCGCGATATCGTCAACAAAGGTAAAATCCCGGCTTTGCGAGCCGTCCCCGAACAATTCAATCGGGGTACCTTCATCGATCCATTTAATAAAGCGGAAGATGGACATATCGGGCCGGCCGGCCGGTCCGAAAACGGTGAAATAACGGACCACACTGATATCCAGACCGTAAAGATAATGGTAACTGTAGGCCATCATTTCGGCGGCTTTCTTGCTGGCCGCATAGGGGCTGATGGGCGTATTGACCGGTAAACTTTCACGGAACGGCATGGTCTGTCCGGCATAAAGCGATGACGTGCTGGCCAGAACCATTTTCGTGCATCCGTGTGCGCGCATGGCATCCATCAGATGCAGGGTTCCCATGGCATTGGTGGTCATGTAGACGTCGGGATCGATCATGCTGTAGCGTACCCCGGCGCGCGCGGCAAGATTGAGTACGGCATCGAACCGTTGCTGACCGAACAGTTCGGTGACCGCCGGCTTATTCTCGATATCGAGTCGCACAAAGTTCAGCCTGTCCGTGCCAAACCGGTGCGGCCCCGCGTAATGATCACGGGTGGCGCGTACCGGATCGAGGGAATCAACGATCTCCGCTTGCGCGCCGCAGCGGCGCGCAAGTTCCCGCAGGCGATAGGTTTTTAGTCTTAAATCGTAGTAATCGTTGAGATTATCGACCCCGGTAACGCGATGTCCCTGTTCGAGCAGGATTTCGGCGGTTCGTGCGGCGATAAAACCGGCTATTCCGGTGACTAGAAAGTGCATGATGATATTCCTTGCGATTAGGTTACAATCGGTCGTCGACCCGTTGGCGGCTAATCTGACCGCGGACATCGAAAATGACGACGTTTTTCTTGTTGAAAGCATCAAAATCGATATCGCGGAAGCGGTCATGTGCTACCGCCAGGATCACTGCGTCGATGACGGCTTTGGTTTCGCCATCGGGAACGGCAGCCAAGGTCAATCCGTATTCGCGGCGGACTTCGTCCGGATCGGCCCAGGGATCATGAACGCTGACTGTACAGCCGAATTCCTGAAGTTCCCGAACCACATCGATCACCCGCGAATTCCGGATATCGGGACAATTCTCCTTAAAGGTAATGCCGAGAACCAGTACCCGGGAATTCCGTACGCGGTGTCCCTTGCGAATCATCAGTTTGACTACCCGATTGGCGATATAAGCGCCCATACTGTCATTAAGACGGCGACCCGCGAGAATGATCTGGGGATGGTGCCCCAGCTCCTCGGCTTTATAGGTAAGGTAATATGGGTCGACCCCGATACAGTGGCCACCCACCAGGCCGGGACGGAAAGGCAAAAAATTCCATTTAGTACCTGCCGCCTCAAGAACATCCCGGGTATCAATTTCCATCCGCTCGAAAAGACAGGCCAGTTCGTTGACAAAAGCGATATTGAGGTCGCGCTGACAGTTTTCGATAACCTTGGCAGCTTCGGCAACCTTGATTCCGGGCGCCTTGTAGGTGCCCGCTTTGATGATCGACCGGTAGAGCGCGTCGATTTTGTCGGCCGCTTCGGGCGTCGAACCGGAGGTAACTTTACGGATATGCGTCAAGCGATGCTGCTTGTCGCCGGGATTAATCCGTTCCGGGCTGTAACCGCAGAAAAAGTCGCGATTATATTTAAGTCCGCTGACCCGTTCGATCACGGGTACACAGTATTCCTCGGTACAGCCGGGATACACCGTGCTTTCGTAAACCACAATCGCACCGGGTCGAATCGCCCGGCCGACGATTTCGCTTGCTTTGTAAAGCGGTGATAAGTCGGGACGTTTATGTTCGTCAATGGGTGTCGGAACGGTGACAATGAAATAATCGGTTTCCTGCAAATCGTCGACTTGATCGGTGAACGTCAAATGAATGGCTGCCTCGATCTGGTCTTGATCGAGTTCCCGTGTCCGATCCTGGCCGGCCCGCAACTCATCAAGACGCCGCCGGTTGATATCGAATCCGTATGTCTTGTATTGTTTACCGAATTCGGCCGCCAACGGCAAACCGACATACCCCAACCCAATAACGGCCAGAGTCGGCGGCACCGAACTTGTATCGGACACGGGTTTCATGGGTATACGTTGCCACTCGCTCGAATTATCAATTGCAAACGGCTTGTTTCTATCACAATCAATCATACATGACAAACACAAAAAATGTTTACTGAAGTTTGGCCACTAGCTAGAGCCTGTCCGAAAAGGTCTTTTCGTCCAGGTGTGTTCAGAGTTCGGAGTTCAGAGTTCAGTACCTTTTTCGCTTGACAAAGAGTGTCGCAACATGCTAGTGTTCAACAACTTA
>PXCX01000301.1 GCA_003565195.1 PVC group bacterium
GCCGGATTGCCGCTGAAACCCACGCAACGGGTCGCATACCCGTTTTGTTCCAGCCATTCGGCTAGCGTGACCAGCTCGGGCCGCAAGCCCCCTTTATGCCGCAAGGCCACGACGTCCATGCCAAAACAATCCATGCCGGTAAACATCGATGCGTAACCGGAGGTTGTCGGAATATGGGGGCTGAAAAGGTTCTCGAAAACCGTACCCTGGCGGGCGATATGATCGATGTGCGGCGTAGTCAGTTTTGGGTAGCCGTGCAGGCTCATGTGATCGGATCGCAAACTGTCGATCCCGATCAAGATCAAGTTGGTCTTTTTTTTGGAGGGCATGGTATGTTCCTTTTCGGTTGTTGGTTATAGGTTGATGCGTTGGCCTGATTCGGCGGCATGGTAACAAGCCAGGGTCATGCGTAGCACCGAGCGTCCTTCCGCGGCGCTGGCCAATGCTGGCCGGCGTCGATGCAGGAATGCGGCCAAAGGTTCGGCCAAACCGGCAATCCGATCCGCTTGCGCGCGGATATCCGGCAGGTCGCTGATGGTCCAGCCGGTATCGCCTTGTACAAACCATTTGAGCTGTATGCTGCCGGGCGGCCACGCGACGTTACATGAGACCTGATCGCCGTAGTTCCCGATGATCGCGCCTTTTTCACAAAAAATTTCAGTCGTGTTTTCACCGGCTGTCGCAGCGAACGAACAGGATACTTCGGCAAACCGATCGTCTTCATAACGGAATACGGCAATCGCATGATCATTTACGATTTGCGGATTACACAACGTACCCATTTCCGCGCTGACACTCACCGGCATCCCCATCAGCCAATACACAAAGTCCATCGCATGCGCGGCGTCATCCGCGAAAATGTCGCGGTTGAGATTGGGTTGCACGTGCCAACTTTGATCAAAGCCCGGCCATTGTTGTGTAGACAGACAATGGCGGCGGCGGAGCTGGTATATTTTGCCGAATCGACCGCCTTTCAACAGTTCGCGCATTTGCAGGTTATGCGGATCGACACGCATTTGCCATGCCATCGTGAAAGGAACGTCCGTGCACTCGATTGCAGCAACAATCCGGTCGGCATCTTCCAGCGTGAGCGCCAACGGTTTTTGCAGCACGACGGTCTTGCCCGCTGCCGCGGCCTGTTCGACCAAGCCGGCATGATACACGGTTTCGGCTGCGATGACCACGGCATCGATCGCGTCATCGTTTAGAATGTCGTTGACCTGGGGCGCTACCCGCAGGCCATGGGTTTGGGCGGCGGCCGCCGCCCGTGCCGGATCGGTATCCCATCCGGCCACGACATCAATACCCAGCGCCGGATTATCATGCCAACGCTTGCAATATGCATTGACATGACCATGCGCTAAGCCGAGAATTCCAACACGGACAGTCTTCATGATTTCGTATTCAGCGGGCTCCCAGGGATTTAAGACAGGCATTGAGGTATCCGTAACTTTCCGCGGCAATCGCAACCCGTTGCGATAGCTCGTCATCCCCGGCGCCGATCACCTCCAGACAGACCGGTCCCGCGTAATTCCCCTGAACCATGGCCCGGCAATATCCAGCTAGGTCGATGTCGCCGCGACCGCAGGCTTGATCACGCGCTGCACCGGGTTTGGGACCCCGGCCTTTGCAATCGCGAATATGGATGTGTTTAACCCGTTCCAGCACTGCCGTCAAGGCCTCCGCCGGATTTTCGCCGGCCCGATGGATATGGCTGGGATCCATATCCACGCCAAACGCATCCGTTCTGACGGCCTGCATCAACTGTTTTGTCGTCTGCGTGTTATCGACACTCTGTCCCACATGCGCTTTCACGCAAAGCGACACGCCATGCGCCGCCGCCCGTTCGCACAAACCTTTAATCAAATTGGCATGTCGTTCCAGATCGCCGGCGGCGTCCTTCTTGCCGCCCGGCCCGATGTTGACCACCGGAATATTCAGGGCGGCGGCGGCGGCAAATGTTTTTTCAAGGCGTTCCGCATCCTGGGTCGCCGCCTCAATACTCAGCAATTCAAGCGCATAACGGTCCGCCAATTCACGAATCGACGCCACCTGATTCTGCCATTGTTCCGGATCAAGATGTTCGCACATCCCCTTGATGGCCGATAGTTCGATGCCATCGTAACCGGCAAGGGAGATCATGGCCATGGCGGTCTCCAGTTCATGACCCTGAAACAAGACTGAATTCACTCCTAGTTTGATCTTCTTCATCGTTGCCCCTTAAATCTTTTCGCTCAACGGATCGCCGTGCAACGGCGGCAACGGGTGCGGTCGCATAAGCGCACCGCCGTTTTCATAAGATTGAATGACGGCGTCGATAACTTCCAGCGTCGCCAGGGCATCGCGTCCCGAAGCCCGGATATTGTCCGGCGATACGCCACGACTTTTGTCTTCCAAAAAGGCATGGATCCGGCGCGGAAACGTTTCGTTGAAACTCTTGATGCCGGTATCGTATATTTCGGGCGGCGGCGCTTCGCCCAGGTTGTATTTCTTCTGCGGATCCAAGGCCGGCCAGTAAGTCAGTTTCTCGATGCAGTTTTCAATGCAAAACGTACCGCGACTGCCGGCCACTTCGCAGCTCCACCAGCCGCCCAAACCCCAGGCCGCCTCGCCGCGGTGACTCATCAGATAGCCGATCGTGCCGTTTTCAAACAACAGATGCACGCTGTTGACCGATAACAGCAAATCACCCTTGTTTTTGCGGTATCCGGTTCGGCTTAGAAAGGCTTGGACATGGGTGACCTCTCCGCAAAAATAGCGCATGACACTTAGCGGATGGGTTAAAAACGCCTTTAGATGGGCGTAGGGACGGTTGAATCGCGGCGACGGATTGAAACCGTAGGTGGCTTCGCCGCCCTGAAACCCCATCCGGAACAAGATCGAAATGACTTCGCCGATCCGGCCGTCGCTCATGTATTGGCGGGCGCGCTCCGCCGTGGGCGTGAAATAATGGTTGAGATTACATCCCAACCGCAGTTTACGGGCCGCGGCAAACCTTACCATCTCGCGCGTTTCGCCGATATCGTTCGAGAGCGGTTTCTCGCACAAAACATCCTTGCCGGCGGCCAGCGCTTCCATTACCGGTTCGTAATGCCAACTGCCGTTCTCGTAGCCACTGGTGGTGACATCGACGATATCGACATCTTCACGCTTCAGCAGCTCGCCAAGACTGGTGTAGGCCTTGACGCCAAAGGTCTCAGCGGCTTTCTCCGCCTTGTCCTTGACGACATCGCAAACTGCGACCAAATGCGATAAATCATCCGCCTGATGACATTTGGCGTGGGTATTGCCAATGCTTCCCATACCGATTACGGCTGTCTTCAAGGCTGTTGCCGGAACGTTGCCAGTCATAAAACATTCTCCTTTTTAAAGTGTTGTCGGTTGCCCACTTCAGCGAAGCTGGCTAGGTATTTCGTTATTCATCATTATACTCAATATCGTGCAGGTATCAAGCGCCATGACGCCGAAATACCGACGCAAGTGATTTATGCGCCCTACCAAGTAATCGGTCTTGACAATTCGCTAAAGTAATAGCACGATTACGGCATGCGGTGAAGATGGCGTGGACATTCCCCAAAGATGGCGTCTTGACGTCTCCGGTTTGTGGTGGCAAACTGAACCGCTGATCCAACGTCTAAGGAAACCCATGCCCGACCATCCAAGCAACTGGCGCGAACGAATCGAGGAATCGGTTGTCGAACTGATTAAACTCGATGCGCGGCGTTTGCCTCGGGAACGTTCGATCCGCTGTTTTTTGTGGTTGTTGCGTAAGTTGTCATGCCTTTACCTTTTCGGGGTGCAGACACGGTTATATTTTTACCGCCAGGGTATTTTCCGCCATCATGCCCTGGGTTGCCAGGTGATCAGCGTCGGCAATTTGACGGTGGGCGGTACCGGCAAGACACCGGTCGTGGAAATATTCGCCCGCGAATTACAGGCTCAGGGCCGTAACGTGGCCATTCTCAGTCGCGGTTACAAAAAGCTCGAGTTGCCATGGCGGCGGCGTGTCATGGACAAAATTTTTTTCCGGGCGCGGCAACGTCCGCCGCGCGTGGTTTCCGATGGCCGCGAACTGTTGCTGGACTCCGAGATGAGCGGCGATGAACCGTACATGCTGGCAACCCATTTACCCCAGGTGGTTGTGCTTGTCGATAAAGATCGTGTCAAAAGCGGGCGTTATGCGATCAGCCGGTATCATTGCGATACTTTGATTCTGGACGACGGCTTCCAATACATGGCCTTGAAACATCGCCAGGACATTGTTTTGATTGATCGGCTTTGCCCGTTTGCCAACGAGCATGCGTTGCCGCGCGGATTATTGCGCGAACCGCCCAGGAATCTGCGCCGTGCCAACGTTGTTTTCCTGACCAAATGCGACGGTAGCGACACCAGCGAGTTACGCCGTCGAATCCGCCAATTCAATGAGCACGCGGAAATCATCGAATGCCGGCATCGAGCGCGTTTCTTACGGGACGTCTACTCGGACAAAGAACTGATGCTGGATGCCTTGCGGGGGCTGCGGGTGGGAGCCGTATCCGGGATTGCCGCACCGCAAGGTTTTGAAGACGATCTTGAACGACATGGCGCCGATATTATTTTGCGGCGCCGATTCGCCGATCATCACCGCTACCGGCAGCAGGAAATACTGGATTTGATCAATCAGGCCCGTAACGCGGGCGCCGTTGCCTTGGTAACGACCGAAAAGGATGCCGTACGTTTTCCGAAAGTTGACCGGCGCGACATCCCGGTCTATTTTTTGCGTGTCGACATAGAACTGTTGAGCGGGACCGAAACATTCCATGACTGTATTGCGCGAATCTGCTACAAACGAACCCGTGAACACGCGTGATTCAGGCGACCGGATCCTGGTGTACGCGCCGAACTGGCTGGGCGATACCTTGATGGCAATGCCGTCGGTTCGCGCCCTTTGCGATAATCGGCATCCAGCCCCGGATGTCACGGTATTATGCCATCCGGCGCTGTTGCCGCTCTGGCGTTTGTTTTGCAGACCGCTACGGGTGTTGCGGCTGGAACGGGGGTTGGGCGGTACCCGCCGGACCGTCCAGCGTTTGCGGGCGGCGGCGTTGAGCCAAGCCTTGATCATGCCCAATTCCTTTCGTTCAGCCCTGTTGCCGTTTGCCGCCGGGATACCGATGCGACGCGGTTTCGCCGGGCACCAGCGTCGCATGTTATTGACCGAGGCCGTCAGTTATCCGGCGGTCTACGAAGGAATCCCGTTGCATCAATGTTGTGAATATGCCGTCGTCGCAAACGTTCCGTTTGCGGCGCTCGAGACCAGGGAACCGTTGTTGTCGATTCCGCCCGATGCCCGTCTGGCCGCCAGCGAACGTTGGGGTCGCCGTCTTAGCGGAGACGTTCTGATGCTTTTTCCGGGCGCCGCGCGTGGCCCTTCCAAACGATGGCCGATATCGTCTTTCAGCGAACTTGGGCGTCGCTGGTTACACGCAACCAACGGTTCGGTACTGGTTGCCGGGACAACCGCGGAAGATGAATTATGCGAAACGATTACGCGCGCTATCGACGCCCGAACCGTTAACCTGGCGGGCAAAACCCCGTTGCCGGAACTGGCGGCCCTGATGTCCATGTGTTCCGTGGTCGTCGGGAATGACAGTGGCGGCACACACCTGGCCGCGGCATTGGCCATACCGGTGGTGTCGATTTTCGGCCAAACGAATCCCGCCGTAACCGGTCCGCGCGCTAAGTATGTGCGGATTATCGCAGCGCCAACCCCGGCGGCCAACCGACGAATTGAGCGTGAAGCGCCGACAGCCCAAGCTTTGCTGGCCGCGATCCCGGCGGACACCGTATTCGAGGCAGCCCTGGAGGTCATGAATGAATTTCGACAGAGAGGATAAACCATGAAGCGCGACAAGTTATCGGTGTGTATTACCGCTTGTAACGAAGAAGACAAAATCCGTAATTGTTTGCGCAGTGTCGCTTGGGCTGATGAGATTGTGGTGGTCGACAGTTACAGCAAGGACAACACCATAAGAATCTGCCGCGAGTTTACCGACCGGGTCTATCAACACAAATGGCTGGGTTATATCGGCCAGAAGAATCTGGTCAAGAAAATGGCGCAGCATCCCTGGATTCTGTTTATCGACGCCGATGAAGAGGTCTCAACGGAATTACGCAATCAAATTCTGCATCAATTCGAGTCCGGCCATAATCGCCAATTCGAAGGTTACGAATTCCCCCGCAAAGTCCGTTACATGGGACGCTGGATTAAGCATGGCGAATGGTATCCCGACTACAAAATGCGGTTATTCCGCAAAGATCGCGGTATCTGTGCAGGCAAGGAACCGCATGACCGCATCACCGTGCCTGGCAAAGTCCGGCGTTTAAAAGGCGATCTTTACCATTATACCTACGCCAATATTCATGAACAACTGGAAACACTCAACAAGTTTTCGACGATTACGGCGCGCGATAAATTCAACAGCGGCGTGCGTTTTCGCTGGATTGATCTGCTGTTCCGGCCGGTTTACCGTTTTTTTAAATCTTATCTATTGAAACTTGGCTTTCTCGACGGCGCCCAGGGGTTTGTGATTGCCGTATGTTCATCATACGGTGTTTTCATCAAATACGCCAAACTGATGGAATTATGGCATGCAAACCGGCCAACGTCGGACGGCATCCGTCATGATCATGAAAAGCAATGACCCCATGCAAACGCCGGTTGCCGGGCGAAGCCTGCTTCTGAACACCATGGTCGTCGGGCTTTGCACTTTGGCAAGCCGGATCCTGGGTTTCGTGCGCGAGATTCTGATGGCGTACCTTTTCGGAACCACGCTGTGGCAATCGGCATTCAGTGTCGCGTTTACCGTCCCGAACACATTCCGCCGCATTTTCGGCGAAGGCGCCCTGGCGGCCGCGTTCGTCCCTGTCTTTACGGAAACCATGGAACGCGAAGGCAAAACAGCGGCTTGGTCGCTGGCAGGTAAAACCCTGAACCTGTTAATGCTGACCCTGGCCGTGATCGTCGTAATCGGGCTGGCCGTCATTCGCTTCGGCGAAAGCGTTGCCCTGCCGGGATCGCGGGCGCACACCGTTTGGTCGCTGTTGCGGATCATGTTTCCCTACCTGTTTTTTATCTGCGTGGCAGCTTTATGCATGGCTATCTTGAATTCTCAACGCCGTTTCCTGTTGCCGGCCCTGGCAGCGCCCTTGCTCAACGTGGTCTGGATTCTGACAATGCTGGCGGTGATTTTTTGGGGACCATCCGAACCCGCCTGGCGGATTCGGGTGATTGCCGGCGCCGTCCTCGGCGCCGGTTTTCTGCAGGCCGCCTTTCAGTTTCCCGCACTCTGGCAACAGGGATTCCGAGGATCATGGTCGTTGGGTCTCCACGACCGACGAATCCGCCGGGTCCTGATGCTGATGGGACCGGCGGCCCTCGGCATGGGGGTCAGCCAGATCAATATCGGGATCGATCGGATGCTGGCGTTATTCGCCGGCGATTGGGCGCCGGCGGCATTGAGTTTCGCCGAACGGCTCGTGTACCTGCCGCTCGGCTTGTTTGCCACCGCCATGGGAACGGTCTTGCTGCCAACCCTCTCACGATCGGCAGCCCGCCGGGAACATGCGGCGATGGCTAAAACCGTGGAAACCTCGCTGGTTCATCTGATGATTATCATGGTGCCGGCAGCCTTTGGATTGCTGTTGCTGGCCGATCCGATGGTCACCCTGGCCTATCAACGGGGCCGTTTCGACGCGCATTCGACCATGCTGACCGCGCGCGCACTGCGGTTTTATGCGCCGGGTTTGGTGGCCTTCAGTCTTTACAAGGTTTTTGTGCCGGCATTTTATGCGCTCAAAGATACGCTAACCCCGGTGAAAATAGGCTTGATGGCGGTCGGCATAAATCTCGGGCTGAATTTGCTTTTTGTTTTTACTTGGCCGGAATACTATCGTCACGCCGGTCTGGCCCTGGCCTCGGTGCTGGCGGCGGTTTGCAACGGAACGATCCTGGCCGTCTTGTTGCGAAGGCGCTTGGGTTGTTTCCAGGACGGGATCGTACGTGATGCATCCATTCGGATCTTGGCCTGCGCATCCTGGATGGGCGTTATGGTATGGCTGGCCAGAGATGTTGCCGGTGCACTGGCCGCGAGCCGGGGTTTCGGTCCGCCAGGCCAGGCCTTCGCCGGCTTGGTCGCCGGTCTCGCAACCGGTCTGGCAATGTATGCGACGCTAATCCGTTGGTCGATGCCGTCGGCATGGCGGGCCGTCGTCAATACAATTCTCAGACGCCGCCATGGCAACAACGGTTGAGCCGTATCCCCGCAACGACGCTGCCCCGCGAAAGGTTTATCCGCCCCTTATGGTAAAACTTCAGTGCTCGACCGGATCATCGACTGGATCAAGGATCCAGCGTTTATTGAACCAGAACCATTGATCCGGTCGTTCCCGGATCGCACGTTCGATCCGTTGCATGACCTCAAGGGTCATCCGCTCGATATCGGCATCGCGAGCAGATGCTAAATCCGGTTCGATCGCCGGCTCAATCACAAACCGATGGTCACCGTTATCAAGCCGGTAAGTCAGGCAGGGAATGATCGGAACACCGGCCATCCGCGCAAATAACGCCATACCCGGCCCGATATTGGCCGATCGGCCGAGAAACGGAACCGGGACACCGGCGCTCGGAACCCGGATATCGGGCAGGATCGCCAGATACTGGCCGGCTTTAAGCCGCCGAACCACCTTGCGAATCAGGTTCGGATCCCCGCGTAGCAGGGTATCGACACCGGCACGTTCACGCAAGCCGATCATCCATTGATTGAAATACGGATTCTTCTGTGGTGCCGCGATCGCGAAAATCGGCAACCCGAACCGGCGGCCTGCCACCGCCGCCACCTCCCAGGAACCCATGTGCGCACAGGCAATCACCGCGCCGCGTCCCTGACCGCTTGTTGGCGCCAACCGACGGCGAACCTCTTCGATATTGGTATGTTCCTCAAGCCAATCGTTTGTGAAGCGGGCGGCGCGCAGCATATCGACCCCGCAAAGCGCCAAGTTACGCCAGGCATGCCGGATAAGCCGCGCTTCTTCAAGTCGGGTATAACGGTCGCCGAAAACCTCACGTACCCGCCGCCGTCCTTCACGAATACGACGACGGCAGACGGCATGGCCTGCGACGGCAACCAAACGACCCAATCCCCGGCTGAACTGTAGCGGCAACCCATTGATCAGGCGATCGAAACCACACAGTAAACCATGTTCGATGCGGTAACGCCGTTCCCGACCGCGGGTCATGGCAACCTCCCGCGGCGTGCCCAGTGCAATAGCGGGCTCTGACGCATCGTTACCGCGCGTGCCGGACAAACTTCATGACAACAACAACAGGCGACACAACTGTCGGGAGTCAGAACCGGATGAGGATCATCCGCCGTTAAACGCAATGCGTCGTTACAACAGGCTTTAACGCAGCGGCCGCAGCGGATACAGGCCGAATCGAAGGATGGCCGGATCCATGCCAGCCGGCCCAGCCGGCGCACCAACGGTCCCGGAATCAAGCGCGGCCAGAGCGGGGCGGGGACACGAAATCGCGACGGTTGTACATCCCGCGGCTTCAACAACGGATAGTTAATGGCGTCGGGATTCAACCCATCGGCGCATTCCGCCGGCAGATAACGGCGCCAGGGCAATCCGCGAACATCAATCTTCAACACCGTGCAAAGGGCCGTATCAAGCGCCACGGCATCGGTCGACCCAGCTAGGAAGCCGAGCGGAACCGGATCGCCGCCGGACGGTCCGGCGCCCTGCATCGCCACAATCGCATCCGCAATGTTCAACCCCGGCCGAATCCGCGTATACAGCGCCGCCGGTAAACGCCCGAATTCCGAAGGGGTTGGGTAAGCACGGTGCAACAATGTTTTCTGATAACCGGGCAGGACGCCATAAAGATTCTTTACTGCGCCGGTAAATGTGGTCAAGATATGCGTTTTGACCTTGGGCACGTTCACGACCAAGCCGGCATTCAATACCGGTTCAGCGACTTGCAGGACACTCTTGCCGCATGCCAGCGGCAACGTCGCGTGCTTTTCAAAACGACGGATCGCAACCTCTTCGGCAGCACACAGGGCCTCGTATCCGCTGCGCTCCCAGACACGGTCCAGTTTGGCGGCGCTGGCGGGACTGTCGCCCACCGCAATCGTTGCTCCGCCTTCCCGCAGGATACGGATCACGCCGCGAACAACTTCCGGATGCGTCGTCTTGGCCTGATCCGGCAGGGCATCGGTCAACAGATTCGGTTTAATCAATGCCGACGTACCCGGGGTCAGCAAAGATCCGATGCCGCCGAGAGCCGCCATAAGCTTGCCCATCGCTGCCCCGACCCGCCGTGGCGAATAGTCGGTGCAGCGAACAATAGCCACACAGGGTTGCATACACGTCTCTTGGGAAAACCGCGGTTACGCTTCGAGCCGGGGATAACCGCTGTGCCGTCCGTATTCTCGAATGGTAGCGGCGCAGGGATTCGAACCCCGGACACGTGGATTATGATTCCACTGCTCTAACCAACTGAGCTACGCCGCCATCAATTGAACAGGAACAAAGTGTAAGTGAACGGACGATCATTGTCAATGCCAGAATGGGCGCAGGGCAGCGGCAAACGCATCTAATTTATCGTATTTGATCCTCTTTTTGGCGTGCTTTTGCTTTCGCATTGGTCTTTCGCGTGTCTTAGACAACCAAATCAGCGTAGCGTCAACACTGGGGTGTCGAAAA
>PXCX01000010.1 GCA_003565195.1 PVC group bacterium
CCATGGCGCGCACGTCTTCCCTGTCGACCTGCGGCTTGGAAACCGTGCCGCGTATCGGAATGGCGATGGTTTGATCCGCCAGAACCCGATAAACATCGCGGCCCACAAGTCGTTCGGTGACCGGTGTACTGACGGCATAATCAAGGGTTTCGTCCAAGCCCATTGAGCCGCTGATATGGATCGGGTGTCCGTCAACGGTCAGCTTGAGGGGATCGACTGTCACGCGCCCGTTTGCGCAGGCAAAGCGCAACTCCTGGTTGTCGAGACGATAAGTGCTTTCGCGGATGCGGATCGTTTCGCGCACTTGATCCAACAATCCTGAGGTTCCCAGCACGACGTCCTTAAGGCGCAGGGTACCCTGGAACCGGTTATCGTTCAGGGAGTCTTGCTCGATCGGGATATACATACTGTCGAATGCCAGCTCAACGAGTCCTTGCTTGATTGCGGCGTTTTTGAAGATCGGATGGATTTGTGCGATCAATTCATCGGCCATCTTTTCGGTTAGCTGGACATCTTGCAGTACGGTTGCGTTCGCCGGCAGCGTCAGGATCAAGCGCTCGTCCAGATGTTCAAGACGCGGCCGCAGATCCAGGTGTCCTTGATTGATTGCGGTTTCAATAACCAAACTGGCGATACCATCCCGCAGGTTCAGCGGAATCTCGATCGGCCCCGTGTGCAGTCCGTAACCTTCAAGCTGTTCCATATATAATGAGGTTTCAAGCATCCCGTTGCGGAGCCAGGTTTCATTAAAAGGCAAATCCAATTGAAAGGGTCGTTGTGCGCGGCCGCGGATCGTCAGCGGTAGATCGATCTGAAGGTTGGCTGCCATTTGCGCCAGAAGCTCAAGATCATAGCGCAACATTCCTTCGCAACGCAAATGTATAGATTCATTGAGCATCATTTGTTCGCCGGTGGCGGTCAGTCCCAGGGCGGCCGTATCGAGTGTCAGAGGATCGAATGCCATCTTGCCGGCAGCATCAATCACGACGTGACCTGCCAGCTTGAGGTGCTCCTCGGCAAAAATGGTTTGATCGGTCATCGGAATACGCAGTGCAGTGATATCGGAATCGAACTTCAATTCCCACGCGTCATCGGTTGTGGATGCAATCTGCCATTGTGAGTTTACGATGCCATCGCTGGCTTGCCAGGGTTCCAATCCTTCGGTGCCGTTTAGTGCATGGACAATTTCTGCGATCGGCAACAAGGTATCGAGCTGCATGACCAGACCGCCGGGCAGTAGATCCCAGTCGGCTATTTGGAGATTACCCTGCACCCGTCCCGGTAACCCTTCAATGACGAAATCCTCGAGGCTCACATTCCGTTTTGCAAGCATGGTTTGGCCACGGGTTCGGAGGGCCAGGTTCGAGACGGCGTAGCGCAATGTTTCCCGGGTGAACGAGAAATCGCTGATATCCGCCTGAAGATTGTCACACGACAGTTGATTGTTCTGCATTTGGAAGTCGCCCAGCAACCGGGCTTGGCCCGTGATCAGTATGTCGCCGATATCCGAATCCGCAACGAATGGCAATAAGCGCGTTAAGTCGGATGTGACTTCCAAAGACAGATCGCCGGACGGCAATAGGTCATCCGGTTGCATGAGGAGATTGCGGTAATTTAACCGTCCACTGCTTCCGAGCGCGGCAAAGGACGCCTCTCCATCGTCGATCGCTATCATTTGATCCGTTAGGTTCAAGCCGGTGCTTCCGATCAGTTCAATTTTTTCGTCAGCCAGCAGTTCCCGACCGTCGGCCACGATCCGGAAGTCGTTGACAGCGAAATTCATGGATACAATATCTTTAATATCGCCCATCAGCCGGTAATCCGCATCTAACGTCATCATCCCTGAAACATCCCAGTCAGCCGAGCCAACGGCGTTGGCGACGCGGCCAATGGACGTCATATCCCATTGCGATAATCGGATAGCGATTTCGCCGGTCGGCATAGGTAAACCGGGTTGTCCCGCCGCTTTTGCCGGCGTTAATTGGATGTTGACATTAACGGTTCCGGTTTCCGTCATTTGTCGCCCGCTTAACTGAACGGTTATTGGGGCTGGATCCCGCTGCCGGTCAATCACCAGTTCCAGATCGCCGAGAACCATGAGCTGGTCTTTCTCCTCAATAATGACCGTTCCATTGTGACAAACCAGCCGTGCGATGAAATCGGGCAGGCTAAACGGGGCCGGCGTTTCAGTTACGTGTGCTTCCGGATCGCGCGGCGGCAGGGGTACATCGGGTGGTGCGTCCGGGACATCATAGGGGATCGGGCTGGGCAACTCCGGATCCGGCGATGGTAATCGGATGGTCAGATGGGGGGGTTCCAACACGATATCGCCGGCATCCCGGTGGCGCAGGATGTTCAGTAAACCGCGTGACACCGTCAATTCTTTCAATCGCAAGGATACACCGGCGTCATCGTCCTCGTAAACCGCGTTCGTCAAATGCTGTGGATGTCGCCAGGAAAACGACCAGTCGTCGATCGCGATCCGTGCGCCGGTGACTGTCTGCAGCCTGTTAATGATGGCCTTACGCACCGACGCGGTGGATGCCAGCGTGGGAAGTAAGGCGATCAGCACAGCGCTTAGCAAGAGAATAACGGTCAAACAAATAATCATCCATCGCAACGTTTTATTCATCGACAACATCTCCTTTTGGACAGGTATTGGAAGGCAAGTGTAAGCCACACGGCGAGCATTATCAAGGCGGCCATACGCATGCGGCCGGCGGTACTGGTTCTCGAAAACAGCATGAAAACGGCGCGCAGCATTCGGTCGGTTGTCGATATCCGGCCGGTAACGGCGCGATATTGCCGCCACGCCAGCTCCAGATTATGTTGCAGATCGCGATCCAGACTTTCCATGGTTGCGGCCTGCCGCAAGGCGTTGACGGCGGTTTCCCACTCTCCGGTTTTGAGGCAGAACGTTCCGTAATTATAATATAACGCGGCATGGTGTGCGCCGGCCTCAAGCAGTTCGTGATAACGATCGCGTACCGCGACATGGTCTGCATGGGTTTGTGCGTGCGCCGCCAAAGTATTGGCTTCTTGCCAGATATGTTTCCGGGTATGGTCATCGGTTCGCGGCGGCCTACCGGTGTGGGGTGCGACCAGCAAGCCCACCAGGATTGCGCCGGCGACAATTGGGGCGGCGGCCCGGGGGCCGCGGGGTAATCGGCGGCGTTCGAGATATTGAGCGTTTGCAACCGGTTTGGGCAATCTGTTAACCGGTATTGCCGACATGGTTTGCATCAGCCGTCGGATATCGGTTGCCGGATCGAAGTGGGCAAGCGCCTTTTCCGTGAAACACTGCTGATAGCAATGTTCCAGAATAGCGCGCGCTTCCGGCGGCGGCATAGCCTGGGGACAATTTTCGGCAATGGCATGCCAGAGTTCGGTCGGTGTTTTGGGGTAAATATCAAAATCAAGGATGTCGGCGAAAAACCGGTTGCAGGCGGCGTGTATCGCACGCGCCAGCATCCTGAGGTCGATCGGTATGTCCGGGTTCAAACGGCGCAGGCGTCGGCGCAGCTCGCGGTGCGCGGTGTAACGGCGATACTGCCGTCGCCATGAGCGTGCCATTACCGTCAGTGCGGTGAGCGCCATGACCAGCAGATAAATTGCCGGTCCCAGGGTTGCCAGCCGCAAACTGTTGCGTTGATCGCGCCATGATATTTGTTGCCAGCCGTCCG
The DNA here is from genome assembly GCA_003565195.1 of PVC group bacterium. Taxonomy (GTDB): domain Bacteria; phylum Verrucomicrobiota; class Kiritimatiellia; order CAIKKV01; family PXCX01; genus PXCX01. The sequence continues at coordinate 3,684 of PXCX01000010.1, forward strand.
CCGGATCGCGGAAACCGGCCGGTGCTATCGATGTATCATGCAATCCGACATGCGGCGCCGGTAAAACCTTTAAGGGTACCGCCCGGGTTATGGTATTGGTAAAGAATTGGCCGGCGCGCTCGAACCAGGGAAGATGCAGGGCGGGAAACGCGATGGCGCCGTCCGTGAGAGGCCGGATCACATAATGGAATTCGATGCGATCTATGGTACGCACGGTTTGAGCAGTTGCGTCATGAACACGAAACACGTTTTTTATCGTATCGTCATCCTGTAAACGCGGGGGTTGCAGACGATCGAAGGAGACATCGCCGCCAATCGACAGGATCAGTTGCAGGGGGTCGCCCACGCGACAGGTTCGGGGTTCGAGAGTGACGTCGGCGGTCATAACCGATCCGATGGCGCCGAAAAAATTTTCCGGATAACTGTCGCGTGGCGGCGTGGCGACCGTTACCGTGGCCACTTCGCTGGTGAATGATAGCTGACGCCACTGGTTGATACGCTGGTAGTCATCAAATCCAACGGCGACCTGCCCTGAGAACGATACCGGGCCAAACGTGTACACGCCTTCCTTGCGGGCTTGCCAACGGCTTCGTAAACGATATTCGATCCAGCGTTGGTCGTTATCCTGGCGCAACTGACGGTTTGGCAAAAAACGTGCCGGACGGCTGGCTTGATCCGACGGATCCACAAATCGTATTCGCGGCGGCGTCCCATCCTGTGTGACAGTGTAACGATTGATTTTCAGTGCCGGCAATCTGGTGTCAGTGGTAAGCAGCGGCCTTAATAACGCATCAATATCGGGTCCTTTCAGGCCGGCCGGAGGATCGGGCAAGAGAAACGGAATATGCAAATCAGGCGGATTATCCGGGCAAAGCGGTTCACGCGATATCCGGGTTCCGCGTGGCAGGCGAAGCGATAGAATGATATCGACATGAAAATGTTCGCCGGGCCACAATCTTTTTTCCGATACCTCGGCCGCGAGTGCGATGCGCTGGTCGACTTTGGTGTTGTGCTCTTGCCGTGCTGAGGTCGGCAACATGAGTGCACCCAGCACGACGACAACCGCGGCTGCGTTGGATCCTTCTTCGAGAATTGTTTGAGTAAATGAGTCGAACATTTCACATGCGGCTGTCTGAGTTGTTGCGGCCTAAAGCGTTCAGTGTTCAGGTGTTCAGCGTTCAGGAAATCCGGCCTGAACACTGAACTCTGAACCCCTGAACACTTTCAGCGAAGCTGGATGGTACTCCGTGTGAACATGATCGGGAAATTCAGTCCGTCGTGTTTAAAGGCGTCGTGATTTTCGCCGTTTTTGTGATCTTGGATGATTCGGTCGAGCTGAGCGTGATGGTTTGGAGTCCGGTGACGGCGTTTCTTGGGCTGGGATAAAGTCGACCTGGCGTTTGTCGAAATCGACCCGGACAACCTGGACGGTCAGCGGCATGCCGACGTGATACCGTTTGTTGCGGGCATGTAATGTTTGATGCGCGGCATCGAAACGGACAAAATCCGGCGAGATTTCCGAGATATGTACCAATCCTTGAATCTGTAATTCCTCCAATTCGATGAACATTCCGAAATTGACGACATGCACGATGTGCGCCTTGAATACCGGTGGCGGTTGGATTGCGGTTGCCTGTTCGAGATAACGGAATTTTTTAATTTCGATTAAAGCCCGTTCGGCTTCTTCGGCATTCCGTTCGGTGGCGGAACAATGCGCGGCAGCCGCCTCCAGTTCCGGTTGACGCGCGGTACCGCCGCGACCGCTCAGGCTCGCGGCCAGGATACGATGGATGATCAAATCCGGATAACGGCGGATGGGAGATGTGAAATGGGTGTAGAACTTCTTTGCCAGGCCGAAATGGCCCTTGGCTTCAGCAGAGTATTCCGCGCGTTTCATGCTTTTTAGAATTTCTATATGCACGTGCCGTTTCAACGGGTGTTGTTGGACATCGCGTAATAGTTGCACCAAATTGTTTCGCTGCCTTAAATCGCCGGGCTGCAACCCCATCTCGGTCAGGTTTACGGCTAGTTCCTGCAGTTTGACATCGCTGGGAGCTTCGTGAACACGATGCAAAAGCTGTATGCCGCGGCGGCTCAGCTCTGTGTCGACGGCTTGATTGGCGGCAATCATACATTCCTCGACCATCTGGTGTGAGGCATCGTTGACCCGCGGCATAATGTCCGATATCATTCCGTTTCGATCGATACGGACTTCCCATTCCGGCACGTCGAGATCCAGTGCGTTGGCGGCGAATCGGCGCGCGCGTAATTGCTGTGCCAGACGGTGTGTTTCTCTGATAATATTGCACTCGCCGGCCGACAACCGGCAAGCGTTTTCGTCGTTACCCGTCTCGTTTTGCAGCAAGGCCATGACCTGTTCGTAGGTTAAGCGGGCGCGTGAGCGAATCAACGTACGGCTGAACCGCCACCCCAGGGGGGTCCCCTGATCGTCCAGGGTGATCCAGGTCGAAAACGCGAATCGATCCTCGTTCGGCCGCAAACTGCAAAGGCCGTTCGACAATTGTTCCGGTAACATGGGCAGAACACGGTCAGGCAGATAGACGCTGTTGCCGCGTTGATACGCCTCACGGTCCAGCGCACTGCCGGGCCTGACGTAATGACTTACATCGGCAATGTGAACGCCCAGTACCCGTCGTCCCTCGCTGTCGCGTTCCAGCGACAGCGCATCATCGAAATCGCGCGCCGTGGCCGGATCAACGGTAAATACGAACGGTTTACGAAAATCACGACGCCGGCCGGGTTGGTTTTGGCGGCCGGCGGCCAGCTCGGCATCGCGTAAAACGTCATCTGGAAATGCTTCCGGCAGATTGTAATGGCGGATAATCGCCAGCGTATCGGTGGACGGCGCGTCCGCCGGACCGATGACTTCGACAATTTCGGCTTCGGGATTGACATGTCGGTTTGCCCAATTGACGAATTTTATCACCACGCGGTCATTAATCTCCGCTTCAGAATGGTTGGTGACATAAAAATCCTTGTCATAGGCCGGATCGATCGGTACGACATACCAGAATCGCCCCGTTGATCGCAGGGTACCAACGATCCATCGCTGGGCACGTTCCAATACCCGGATAACTTTGCCGGTGCGTGCAGCGTCAGTCTTAACGCTTTGATTCTTTGTTTCGGAATCGAGACGGACACTGACCGTGTCGCCGGGCAAGGCTGTGCCCTGGTTTTCGGAAGCAATCCGGATGCGTTGATCGGAATCGGTAGTTTCGAGAAACCCCGTTTTTGAATGGCTGACCTGCAGGCGACCGGTGACAATGTCGGCCGGCGTGCCAAGCGTATAACGGTTGTGGCGTACCCGTACTATTTCGCCGTTGAGTGTCATTTTACGCAGCAGCCGGCGCAACGACTGAACGGCGCCGCCCCGCAGTTCGAAGCGTGAAGCGATCTCGGCGGCGGTCATCGGGGTATATCCCGACTCGGTTAACAAGCCGATAATTGTCTCGTTATCGATGCGGTTTTTGTTTGTATTCTTTTTAGACATAATATCTCGTTTCAGCTAAGCTGGCTAGGCCCTTTCCCGTGTTGATAAACGTTTTTACGTGGTTCTTTCATAACCCTGTCGCCCTGTAACTCTGCCACCCTGTAACCCTTCGGTTGCGCACGAAGCCCGCTTTAAGCCTTTGCCTGGGCCTGCTGCTCCAGGGCTTGACCGATGGCGCAGAATTCTTGATACCCATCGTAATGCCAGCGCCAGGGAAAGCCGGCACATTGGCGTGGTTTGACCGCTTGAATGCGGCACTGACCTGATCCATCCAGAAAAGCGCAGCCGCCTGTCTTGCTGTCGATCAGGCTTAATCGACGGCGGTTATCGCTCAAACGGGTGTACCGTTGGGTGAATGTTTCGACGGGCAGATTCAAAAAGGCGGCGATCTGTTCCACTTCCTTCGGGGAAACATAAACGTATCCCGGCCTATCACAACAGGCGCCGCAGCGGGCGCAGACAATTTCGGGTTCACTCATAATAAAACTGTCTCACGGTTAGGCCCGCCCCCCCCGTCTCATGCCGGCGGCGATACTGTCGATGATTTTGCGGGTAGCGCACTTAAAATGGATTGTACCACGGTTGCCAGCGGCACGGCGAAAAACACGCCCCAGACCCCCCATAAACCGCCGGTTATCAGGACAGCCGCGACAATCGCCAGCGGGTGCAGGTTGACAACTTCCGACATCAACAGCGGTGCCAACAGGTTGCCGTCCAGCAACTGGATTAGGGCATAAGCGCCGATCGTATAGCCGAATGGCGCGCTTAAACCCCATTGAAAATAAGCCATGATAGCAACCGGAAACGCTACGATTGTAACGCCGACGTAAGGAATAAGCACCGATAATCCGACAAAAAAACCGAATAACATCGGCGACTGCAAACCTATCAGGGAAAATGCCACGGCGCTTGCCGCCCAGACAATCAGGATTTCGATGCATTTACCCCGGATATAACTGCCGATTTGGCGATCGACATCCATCCATACCTTGGCGCTTAGGCGGTAATCCGCCGGCAGGAACTGTTTGAACCAGTTCAACAAAAGGGTTTTATCCTTGAGCATGAAAAAGACCATTAACGGAACCAGGATCAGATAGACCAGAAACATGGCCAGGGTGCGGACTGAAGCAACCGATATCGTCAGAATCCGTTGGCCGATCCGGCCGAGCTCGGATTGGACGACATTCATCAAATCGGTTATCTGGCGGGCCGAAATCAGCTCGGGATAGCGTTCTGGCAAAAGTAGTAACTGGTCTTTTCCCCACGTTGCGAAGGAAGGCAACTCCTGGATGATCTGGGTTACTTGCCGGTAAAGCAAAGGTAGCAATACCAGGATCACGAGCAGCAGGAAGACCATGAATACGCTGAACACCAGACCGATTGCCACCGATCGTGGTAAACCGAGTCTTTCCATCGGGATAATCAATCCCTCAAGTAAATAGGCAATTATCAGTGCCGCAAAAATCGGGGCCATAATCCGGCCGGCCCAGAAAACAAGCGCGGCGCCCAATGCCAGCAAACCCACGAGTACCACGACTTGCGGATCGGTAAACCGTCTCTTGAACCATTGAATCAGAATGTTCATTGATTTGCTTATTCTATCCGAGCCGGACGGTTGCGTCAATGCGTTTTCACGATCGGTACACAAAAAATAGAGACGCTCGAATTGTCAGCGGATTCCGCGTGTCGCTTCGTAAAGCAGGATGGCGGTGGCGGCGGCGACATTCAATGACGGAACGGCGCGTGGCCGCTGCCGGATGCGTGTCAAGTGATCGCACGATTGCAGCAAAGCCGGTTGAATGCCGCGACCTTCATTGCCCATGATCAAAACCGTGGGCCGGCTCCAATCGAGGGCATCGGGTTCCGTATCGCCTTTTTCGCTGGCGCCCACGATTTGAAATCCCCGGCGGCGTAAAACGGCCGCGAATTCCGCGATCGCGGCAAGACGATAGATCGGGACATGATTGATGGCGCCCGCGGATGCGCGCGCGACCATGCTTGTGACGCCCACCTGACCATGTCCGGCGATGCAAATACCACGCGCGCCGAAAATATCCGCCGTACGAATGATGGCGCCGAAGTTATAGGCGTCCTGGACGCCGTCGAGCAGCAACAACGGTCCCAGGCCGTCATGGCGACGGCCACTGATCGCGGCCGGATCACGATAGGGGAATGGCGGCATCTTGGCGGCTATCCCCTGATGATCGCGGGTGCGGCATGTCCGCGTGATTTGTTTCGGCGTCACCATTTTGATGGGTACGGTTTGTTGCTCGCCAAGGCGGCTCAAATGATGGCGCTCTGCCGCAGGCAGCCGGTCGCTGATCCACAATTCCAGAATCGGCCAGACACCGGTTTCCAAGGTTGTTTGCACCAAATGGCGACCCCAGATCCAGCACCGCTGGTGATTGCCGAGGAGTTGTGTTTTTTTGCGTGATAAAGACATGATGGCATCCATAACGCTTATGGGGCCTTGACGGTAATCATAAACGCTTTTTCCTGCGCCAAAATCCGGTGCAATGCCTGGATCAGGCCGTCGATACGGTCGCCCGGCAGATCACCGTTAAAGGTCAGCGTGATGTGCATACGGTCGGACGGCGTCCACGCGGCGTGCAGGGGCAGGGATTGCAATGTGTTGGCGGCCTCCGAGAGGCTCGCGACAAGTGCCGGCGTCAACGGAATCGCGCTAAACGATCGCATCCACGGATTCATGGGTTTCGTGTTTCATGGTTGCTTTCACGCGTTTCGAGTTTGCCTAAATGGATCATGCTTTCAAGGTCTTCAATGTCTTGGGGCTGGTAACGTCTTACGGTTTGGGTTACGTTTTTCAGGGTGTCGTCATCCGCCGCGCCGAGCATTCGGGAAATATCCGCCAAATCCTGTAAGCGGCCCGCGCTGAGCTTCATCAGGACTAAATAAGGCAGCGTAGGATAGGGTAATCCATCCGGACCCCGAACGGCGGAATGTACGGCGTCATCGGTCCAGGGTTCATCAAGGGTCAGCAGATCGAGCAGCCGGCCGTCCGAAAGACGCCAGGCGCTGCCACCGATGGTTAGCGGCCCTTTCTTTTCAGCGCCTGCATTTTGCAACGCCGTTTCGGCCTCGGACAGATCATCCGGCGTTACCAGGATGTCGATATCCAGCGTCATACGTTCCGGCATATACAGACGGGTGGCCAGTCCGCCCACAATCACAAAGGCCACGCGCGCTTCAAGAAAATCCAAATCCGGCGTTCCATAGCGGTCGGTACGTTCCCGCAACGTCATCCCATCGCTGCCGGCGCCCGGTTTGGCGCGCCGCAGGGCAATCGAAAGAAATCGTTGGCGTTCCGAAACGTTCATCAACACAATATTGTAACGCGCCGGATGGTATGTGTAAAGGGTAACCGTTCGTGGACATTCCCCAAAAAATCGCGGACGATTTTTTGGGAATATTGAAATTCCTTCAGGAAATAACGAAAACGG
>PXCX01000321.1 GCA_003565195.1 PVC group bacterium
CTGAAACGGCGGAGCTACGGCTTCCACGATGACCAATACTTTTTCCTGAAAATACTCAATGCTACAGGAGCTCTACCAACCCTCCAAAGCCTCTCTCACCCACACTTTTGAAGAATGAACCGTGTTAACAATGGGATGGGTGTTTTAGCCTTATTCAAATCTGACGTATGATCGGCGCCGCAGAGCAAGCAATGCGAGTGCAGTCGTGCCTGCAAGGCGGCCATGTCCGTCGATGCGCAATCAGTGATCACAGAAGTTCGTCCCGGCCGCGAGTGTTCCCTCCAGGTATTGGCGCGCGATGTGTTCGGGCTCGCCGGCCGGCACCCCGACCACGACCTTGATGCTGTTCTCGGCGAAGAGCGCCTGGGCGCGCTGCCCCATGCCACCGGCGATGATGACGCTGGCACCCTCCTTGTGCAGCCAGCGCGGCAGCACGCCGGGCTCGTGAGCCGGAGGCGTCAGCATCCGTATGCCCGTCACGTTCTTTGCTTTCTCGTCCCCGTCGAGCAACGCGAATTGCTCGCAGTGTCCGAAGTGCATGCAGAGTTTCCCTCCCGCTACCGGTATCGCGATCTTCATACAGTCTCCTTGGTTTGTTGCCTTCCTTCCAGGTTCTCCCATAGCGCTTTGATGTCGTCGCCGGCCGCCGCGCCGGGCAGATCCACTACGGCCCGGTTGCGGACTTGCGCATCCGTAACGGCCCGGTCATAACGCACGCGCCCGGCGATCGCGGCGCCGGCCTGGCGGGCATCGGACTCGATGCGCCCGGCCATGTCCGCGTTCAAGTCCCACTTGTTCACGCACACGGCAGCCGGGATGTTGAAGTGGCGTGTGAGTTCGAGAACTCGCGCCATATCGTGCGCGCCCGACAGCGTGGGTTCGGTCACAACCACAACCAGGGATGCTCCGCTCACGGATGCGATCACCGCGCACCCGACACCCGGCGGGCCGTCCACGATGACAAGGTCGCATTGGCGTTCCTCGGCCAGCGTCCGGGCGACTTCCCGGACCTTGCTGACCAGTTTGCCGGAGTTCTCACCGCCCGGGACGAGCCGCGCATACACCATCGGGCCGTGGCGTGTGTCGGAAACATACCATTCTCCGGCAACGCGTTCGGGAAAATCGATGGCCTTCACGGGGCATGCCCATACGCAGACGCCACAGCCCTCGCAGGAGGTCGGGTCAATCGTGAAGGCGTGCTCTTTCCGCGGATCCTCCTTGCCGTCGGAGCGGATGACGGCGCCGAACCGGCAGCGCGCGAGACAGGCGCCGCAGCCGATGCAGTCCGCCTGGCGGGTAACGGCCTCGTGGCCGCAGCGGAATTCCTCGCGGCGGCGGATCGTAGGCGCCAACAGCAGGTGCAGATCCGCCGCATCCACGTCGCAGTCCGCCAGCACGGCATGTGGTCCCAGCCGTGCCTGTCCGACGAAGCCTTGGCGAAGTCGGGAGCCCGTCGAACCGGTCAATGCCGCGAACGAGGCGACAATACTCGTCTTGCCCGTCCCGCCTTTACCGCTGATGATAACGATTTCTTTCATGCTTTCACCTGCCCCCAAAGTTTCAGCATATTATCCGACCATTCCGGCAAAACGCGGACCGCCATGTGGCCGCGGGAATACGCTTCCGCCACGCGGCGATGATCGGGGATCTCCAACAGGATCGGGATTGCTTGCGCCATGCAGAAATCGCGCACGCGCCGGTCTCCGGAATCCGCCCGATTGATGACGACCCCATGCGGAACCCCGAATTGCCGGATCATCTCCACGGCCAACCGCAAGTCATTCAGCCCGAACGGGGTCGGCTCCGTGACCAGAAGGACAAAGTCGGCGTCCCGTACCGTGGCGACCACCGGACAGGACGTGCCGGGTGGGGCATCCATGATTGCTACACCGCCCGCGATAGCCTTCTCCTTCACCGTCCGAATAAGCGGCGGCGCCATGGGCTCGCCAACGTTAAGGCGCCCTTGCACAAAAGCCAGTCGTTCGGCCATTCCCGTCTCGACCACGCCGATCGTCCGATTCTCCTCGCGAATGGCGCCCGCTGGACACACAAGGGCGCACCCGCCGCACCCGTGGCAGAGTTCGGCAAAAACCAGGGGTTTCTTCAGGACCGCAATGGCATGGTACTGGCAGACCTCGGCACACTTGCGGCATCCAGTACACTTTTCCTCATCCACCACGGGCACCGGAATGCCGACCGGCTCAGTGTCCGTGATCTCCGGTTTGAGGAAGATATGGCCGTTCGGCTCTTCGACGTCGCAATCGAGGTACTGAACCGTTCGACCGTTGTCCGCAAGAACACAGGCAAGGTTCACGGCGACCGTGGTCTTCCCAGTGCCCCCCTTTCCGCTGGCAATGGCAATTTTCACCGGGCCTTTTCGGCTTCGAGTTCCTCGATACGCTTCCGGAGATCTCCCAGCGCGCCTTCGAAGGACTCCGCCTGGCCTTTCAGCGCATCCAACGGCTGTTCGCGGGTCGGCGCGACGGCGGTGGGCGGCACTCCACTCGCCATGGGCCACCCGGCCGCCGCACGCTGCCATCCGGTCAGCCCCGTGGCGTAGAACATGTTCCGCCGACCGCGTCCGCCGCCGCCGCGCCCCCAGAAACCGCGTCCCCGTCCGGATACCGGATTCATGTATCCGGGCACGCCGTACCCGGCGCAAAACCCTGCTCCGCGCCCCGTCATGGCCCCCATTCCCATGGGTCCCGTTCCATCTCCTGCCGGCATAACTGCCTCCTTTCTGTTGTTTACGCCCAATGTCCCTCGACGTTGGCCGCCGTTGTCTCGTTTAGCTCGCCTGTCTTGAACAATTGGACCGCGTTCGTGACGTTCATTTGGCCGCACAGATACAACTTTATCCCGGCCGCATTCAGCGTGCGGAAGGCTTTGGGACCGACATTGCCCGTGATCACGGCTTCGGCTCCAAGCCGGGCGACCGTCTCGCCGGCCTGGATGCCGGCCCCCTGGCCGGCGTTCAGATTCTGCGTGTTGTCGTGGGCCGCCGACTCGTTCGTATCGGTGTCTACTACAATAAAGTACTTGGCGCGACCAAACCGCGGATCGAGACCGTCGGACATGTTCTTACCAATTGCGCTCACTGCTATCTTCATAACTCATTCTCCCTTACTTGTGTTTTTGATACTGAATTCTGTAATTGACGCCACCCTCGTCCGCCCTTGCCCACGTTCCTTCGACCACGACATCGGCGCATCTGTCCGCAGCACCCCGGCATAATCAAGGCGGGATCCGACAGACTCCCGGACAACCACGCGGCGATGACTTCCTCAACATCACCCGCCGTAAACGGGACGACACTTACACCATGAGCGGCCAGCATGGCGGCCATCGGCTGCGAGATCGCCCCACAGATCAGGGTTTGCGGCGCAAGCGCCGCAAGTCTGTCCGCCTGGTATCGGAGTTCCGTGCCGGGCAGTGTTTCCACATGGCGAGACACTTCACGACCGTCTTGTAGGTCGAGGATCAACACCTGCCGGGCCACATCGAAGACCGGCGAAATTCTTCCGTTCCAGATTGCCAGCGCCACTCTCATGAATTGATGCCAGTAGCATCCCATAGGGATGCGGAATGTTGGAAAACTGGAATATGGAATGATGGAAACTGAGGCAAATACGACGCTTGCGTTTTTAGCGTCAGGCATTGCGCCAATTTTGTGTTGCATATTTTCCGGCTTGCAGAACAACAGAGTTGACCTTCTATCATTATTCCAACCTTCCAACATTCCACAATTCCAGTATTCCGCATCCCTATGGGATGTCTACCGGAACGCGTTCATGGCGTCCCGGTTTCGCGGCGTTCCGCCGTCTTCCGGCCTGAACGACCATCCCGATCGGGCAGCTCGATCCCGAGGACCTTGATCTTGCGGAACAGCGTGCTTTTGTGCAATCCGAGCGCCTGGGCGGCCGCTAGGCGGTTGCCTCCGTGAGTCTCCAGCGCCGCACGAATGGCTTGCGCTTCCGCGGCATGAATCTGCGCGGCGATGGTCTTGCCAACGGGAGGCTTAACGTGCAATAGCTGGCCGGTCAGCTCGGGCGGCAGATGGACCTGCTCGATTTTCCCCGAGTCGCACAGCACAAAAGCCCTCTCGATGATATTCTCCAGCTCGCGAACGTTGCCGGGGTAGTCGTGCGCCATGATAAGCGTCATTGCGTCCGTGGCAACGCCCGCGATAGACTTGTCCTGCCTGCGGTTGAAACGGGCGACAAAATGCCCGACCATCAAGGGAATGTCCTCCTTGCGTTTCCGGAGCGGCGGCAGGTCGAGCTTGACCACATTGAGGCGGTAGAAGAGATCCTCGCGAAATGCTCCCTGGCGGATGAGGGCGGTCAAGTCACGATGCGTGGCGGCGATGATACGGACATCGGCCTTCCGCGTTTGTGTTCCGCCCAGCGACTCATAAGTCTTCTCCTGCAAGACGCGTAGCAGGCGCACTTGCATCGCCGGGGTGATATCCCCGATCTCATCGAGAAACACGGTGCCACCCTCGGCCATGGCGAAGCGGCCGGGTTTGTCCCTGGCCGCTCCCGTGAAGGCGCCCTTGACGTAACCGAACAGCTCGGATTCGAGCAGCGTGTCGGGTAATGCGCCACAGTTAACGGGCACGAACGGCTTATCCTTGCGCGCGCTCAGGTTATGAACGGCGCGCGCCAGGAGTTCCTTGCCCGTGCCGGTCTCGCCGTGAATCAACACCGTCACGTCGCTGGATGCGACCTGGGGCAACAGGTCAAACACCCGGCGCATGGCGGCGCTGCGGCTCACCAGATCGCCCACCTGGACCCGGCCCTCGAGTTCCTTGCGGAGTTCCTCCACCAGGCTGAGATCGCGAAAAGTTTCCGCCCCGCCGACAATTTTCCCGCTGGCGTCGCGCAGAATCGCCGTGGAGACGGAGATCGGGATACGACGTCCTTCGGCGTCAATGATAAACGCCGACTGGTTGATGATCGGCTTGCCGGTCCTCACCGTGTGGCGGAGTGCGCAGTCCGTCTCGCACATGCTTGCCCGGAACACGTCCGAACAGGTCTTGCCGATCGCTTCACGGCGACGGATGCCGGTAATGGCCTCGGCGGCGCGGTTGAACGAGGTAATGCGCCAGTCGGCATCCACGGTAAACACGCCGTCCGAAACACTCTCCAGGATGCTTTCGGCATCGGCGCGAAACGGCGGCATAGGTTTTGTGCTATGCGATCGAGACATTTACACCTTCCCTTGCGAGGAACATGGTAGCGGCCGGTGACCACCGCGACCGGGCTTCTTTGATATCGCATTTTGCGATATCAAAGCTGCAACCTCGGTTGTTTGACTCAATGAATGTAGCAAACAGTGCATGAGCATGCAACGGCTACCCCAATTGCTGCGCGCATGGGACGCATAATGTCCGCGCCCCGATCGCGCGGCAACGGGTTTCCATCATCCGCTCGCCGCACACCGGGCAACGGTTTGCGGCATGAATACGCGCTCGGGCGGGCGGCGGTTCGCACACTCCGTCAATCCGCAACAGGTCAGGCTCTTCCAGCGACATGAGCCATTCGATGCGGCGTTTGCGACCCTCGTCCACCGCCGTCTGCTCGTCAGCCGTTCGGTCTGTTTTTCGGGCAAGGACCGCTGTGCCGGACTCGACCGTTTCCGGCGCCTCGGCGTAGATGCGAACGCCCTTGCCGGTGGTGCGGTTAAAAACGGTGTAGACGTGCTTTCCGTAATCCCGAAAGATCAGGTTTCCCTTGCCGAAAGTGCAGCCGCAGACGTACTGCACGGCATCCACGCCGCATGCGTCGTTCTCGACAATGGCCACGAGATCCTCATCCTCAGCCCGCACGGCACAAAGCCGGTTCATGGCCGCCACGGCCACACGATAGCCCAGCGCAAGCCCCGGGCAGGCGTGACCATGAAATGTTACCGTTTCCTCGAATGTGGGAATCCGTGTCCGTCGGGTTTCGTTCTGATTCATGGGACTCCTTGTTTTGGGTTTAAAAGGTCACTTTCCACCTTGGGGATGACGACTTTCTGTCCATTGTGCCGAATGACATCCACGGCAACGCCATAGACCGCCGCCACTGTTTCGGCCTTGAGAGCGTTGGGTTCGACCTGGGCGAAGACACGGCCATCCTTCAGGAACAGGAGATGGTCGGCAAATCGCAGCCCCAGGTTAATGTCGTGCAGGGTGATGACGGTAGCCATGTGGTGCTCCCGGACAATGCGGCGGACCAGGGCCAGGGTGTCGAGACGATTCTTGAGATCCAGGCTGCTGGTCGGTTCGTCCAATAGCAGGACCGAAGGTTCCTGCACCAGGGCGCGGGCAATGCATACCGTCTGAAGTTCCCCACCGCTGAGTTCATCCAGATAACGTAGCGCCAGGGAACGCAGCCCCAACAGGTCCAGCGCGCCGCTGACCTTGGACAGATCCGCCTTGGAGAGCGACCAGACCATGTGGGGTTTGCGTCCGAGCAGCACGGCATCGAAAACCTTGATGCGCCCGGCTTCGTTACGCTGTGCGACGTACCCCAGGCGATGCGCAATCGCCTTCGGATGCAGGTTCAGAACGTCGATATCCTCCACGCGGACAATACCGTGCCGCAGCTTCATCAACCCGTTGATACACCGCAGCAGCGTGGTCTTGCCGGCGCCGTTGGGGCCGAGAACGGCCAGTGTCCGTCCCCTGTCGAGTGAGAAACCGATATTTTCGAGGACAAGTTGTCCATTCCGATAGTCCGCACAAATATCTCGAACCGCGAGCATCATGACCCTGCACTCCGCCGAATCAAAAGATACAGGAAAGCCGGCGCCCCGAGGAAAGCGGTCAATACCGCAACCGGCAAAACATGCGGCGCCAGCACCAACCGGGCAACCGTGTCCGCCGCCAATAAAAGCGCACTGCCCGTCAGACAGGTTGCCGGCAGTAAGAACCTGTGATCATCGCCAATAATACGTCGTACGATATGCGGGCAAACCAGTCCGACAAATCCGATCACCCCCAGGAACGCGACAATGACCGCGGTCAACATCGCGGCCACCATCATCCCCACCAGCCGCACTCGTTCGACGCGCACGCCCAATCCGCGGGCGGTTTGGTCGCCGGCATCGATCGCGTTATAGTTCCAGCGATTAATCGAAAAAAAGGCAACGCCGAGACCGACAACAACCGCCATATAGCCGACTTCGCGCCAACCGGCCCGTCCCACGTCGCCAAAGGTCCAGAAAACCATGACGGCGAGTTGGACGTCATCGGCAAAATACTGCAGGAACATCGTGCCGGCGGAAAAAAGCGATCCGAGCGCAACACCGCTTAATACCAGCACTTCGGGCGTAGCGCCGCGGAGACGTCCGATTCCGATGATAATCAGCGATGCGGCCATACAGGCGCCGAACGCCGTCAAGGCGGTAAACCCGCTACGGACAACGGTGACCGCGGCGGTGGGGGTGGATTGCATCACCCCGGCGCCGAATCCCATGACGGCGAAGGCCGCCCCGAAGGCCGCGGCCTGACTCAAACCGAGCGTGAACGGCGATCCCAACGGATTACGCAAAATCGATTGCATGGCCGCACCGGCAGCCGCCAGACCCGCGCCGGCCAGAATGGCCGCCAAGGCGTGCGGCAGACGGATGTCGCGGATGATAATCGCCCAGGCTCCCGTGGTTTCGAGTCCCAGCAACGCCCGCGGAACCTCCCTGAGCGGCACGTGAACGGCGCCCAGCGACAACGCCGCAACGAATAAAGCCGCACAAAACAGCATCAAGGCAATGATAACTCCCGTCTTGAGGCGGGTATAGGCCGTATACGCCGATGGAATCCGACCATGATTCAAATGCGACACAACCTTAATTCTCCAGCGGGATGCGACGGAATCCCATGTTCCCAAACCCTCGATTCAACGATTCGAATGCCGGTCTTCCATTCAGAAACGTGGTAATCTCTTCGGCTTTGGCTATCGGATCGATATCAGCAAAACGGTCGGGATACAGCACGGCGCCCACGTAATAGGCATTGGCAAAAACCGTCTCGAAGTTGCAGTTGTACGAATTGTGCGGGAACAGACCATACACCCGACCCTCCCGTACCGCCGACAGGTTGCGGAAGGCTCGATCATCTCGAAGTTGCGAGACCGCATCCGCTCCGGCATCCAAACGAAGCGTCGAAATATCGATAAAGATCACCCGGGGATTCCACATAAGGAGCTGCTCCTTGGAAATCATGGCATGCGAAAGGTTCATGCCGGCGTCACTGGATGCGGCCACGTTGCGTGCGGACACGAAGGTGAATGGTTCAAATGACAAATCCGTGGATTGCAGACCGTGCGGGCCACGCCATGCCAGACCACCGACGTAACATGTGGGACGCATCGCCTCGGGGATATCCAGTGTGCGCCGTCTTAAATCCCTCTCAAGTTCATCGAAATAAGCAATCACGGCCTCGGCACGTTCTGATTTGCCGACGACAACCGCCATCTCCCGTAAACTCCGATTCAGGGTATCGCGGGCATCACCCAAATTGCCGTAGTGAAGCGGAATCACGGGAACAGTGGTTTTTCGCTGCAGTTTCGCCGGATCCTGGCCGCGACCGCCCGCGATCTTGAAAATCACCTGTGGCGGCGGATTCAGCGCGACAATCAATTCAGGATTATCCCATCCACGGAACTCGCCGAACAGGGGATAATCCTTAAATTGCGGGTTGGCAATGGCGTACGGCCTGGCATTCAAGGCCGATCCCCGCCGCTCGATACTGTCCACGGCAATAATGCGATCCTGGGCCTGCAAGTACGTCAGCAAACGCAGACACCCGGATCCGGAACAAATTACGCGTTCCGCCGGCAACGTCAGGGTCAGCGGTTGCCCCAAGGCATCGTGCAGCCACGCGTCATCGTCCGGCGGCAACCGATGCGATCCGACGCCGCAACCCATCACCAGCCATCCGGCAAACAGAACCGCGCACCCCGTCATGGCCATACGCGCCGCCGTCAACCGGAATGCGCGGCATGACCACACACGCACACGCGGAATGTGAAAACTCATACGAAGTATTACCAAATGCAAATACGTAACATTCTAACGGCCGGGCCGGCAAAGTCAATATCGCGTTCGGGCTTGCCATGTGAGAGCGAACTCCGCCTGGCAGGTCGTCAGTGTGCCGCTGTCGCTGGTCCTGGGGATCGTTGCCGGACTTGGAATCGGCACAGCAACCCAGATGTCAGAAGTCAGAGGTCAAATATCAATCTCTTGCCTGAGCCGCAACCTGCCGCGCGGTCAGTGCGTAGAAGCATGAAGAATAGCGCGACGACGGCTTCGGTGGCCAGGCCGCCAATGGCACCGATGGCCATGGGCTGAAGCATATCCGCGCCTTCGCCGAGGTTCAGATCCAGCGGTGAACCCGATCATCGTGGTGATCGTGGTCATCAGTCGCGGGCGCAGGCGAATCTTGGCAGCCTGCAGGACGGATTCACGACTGGACAAGCCCTGTCGCTGGTGAAGTTCGTCGGCAAAGGTCATCAGCGCATCAAATTCCAGGTCTCGGCGGCTTCGGCATTCCGGCGCTGTCGTGCCAGCGCCAGCACGCGGGCCGAAACACCCACCGGAATCGACGGCATTTTCGCGGCGGCCAACACACCGGCCACGTCGTCAATCGCCGCCAGCTTCAGCCGACACGCAACGCACCCGGAAAGGTGTTCGTTGACCGTCCGGCGAATGTCTACCGGCAGTTCGCCACGGGAAAAAGCTCTCAGTTGCTTTTGCGCGTCTTTACATTGCATAGGTTGTCTCCTTACTCTGAATAAACGAACGAGCCCGACAAATCCCCCTCGGAAAGGGAGTGGAACAGTGGAATGCTGGAATAATGGAATCGGAATGGGGGATGTTGGAATAACGATAGCAAGCCGGAACGGCGATTGTGCCGGGTCGTCCTGAGCCTCCGTAGTGTCGAGCATCCGGCTTCGTGCTACGCTGACTTCGGCGGATGCTGTCCGGCTGAGCCAGCCGGAAAGCTCGACTGCTTCCTGTCTTCCACAGCCCCGCACAAGCTCTTTTCAGGAGCAACCACGGCCCGCATGAACGTCACATCGTGTAGCCTTCGGCAACCTCATCGCCACCAAATGGCGGCTCTCAGGAAAGCGTGCAGAATCATCTTCTTTCTGGGTCAGGCTCCATATCAGACGCCTGGATCGATTCGAATATCTCCTTGGCCAGTATGGGAAAGGCTGAGTTCTGAAACTCTTGGTCGTCCATGTATCGGGTAACGATTTTGTCGTTGTCAGCCATGCGCTGGATCATGAGGTCTTCGATCAGTTTGCGAATGCCTAGCTGGAATTTGTCGAGAGGATTTGCCCTCGCTGTTCGGATGACTTTTTCATCCTTTGCGGCCTTTTCCCTGATCTGCTCAAAAAACAGCCGGTCTTCTTCAGTGAAATTGGTTCCAAAGCGGTCGTTGAGCACCTGGATGATCTCAGACAACGGGACTTTATCCTCCTTTGCCTTGCCGGTGCCGACATCCGTTGGGCTCTTCACGCCTTCCGGCTGTCCCTCTTTGACTTGAATTGCGCCGGATGAAA
>PXCX01000110.1 GCA_003565195.1 PVC group bacterium
GCAGCTTGTTCCTCCGCCGCCGCGGTGTCCGTTTCCGCCGGCTCGCCCCGTTCCTGGTCGGAGAGAAGACGACCGTGTTTCACCAGTTCGGCAATGTCGCGTCCGTCAATGGTTTCGCATTCGATCAACATGCTCGCGATTTTGTCGAGCGTTTCACGATGGGTTTCAATCAAATGTAAAGCGCGATCATAGGCTTCCTGTAAAAAGCGACTGATTTCGGCATCAATACGGCGAACCGTGACATCGCTCAACTCCTGTGAACGCGCCATTTCGCGACCGACAAACACCGGTTCCCCATCATGTCCGAACGTCTGGGCACCGAGTGCATCACTCATCCCCCAGCTACAGACCATCATGCGAGCAATCCGGGTCGCCTCCTTGAGATCGTTGCCGGCACCGGTGGTGACATCATCGAACACCACTTTTTCGGCGACCCGCCCCCCCATCAAAGTCGTCAACATTCCTTCCAGCCTAGAGCGCCCTTCAATATAACGGTCTTTCTCGGGCAATTGCATGGTGGCGCCAAGGTATGCCTGGCCACGCGGAATGATTGTGATCTTATGTAAAGGTTCGCTGTCCTCCGTCAAATAGGTCACCAGCGCGTGTCCGGATTCATGATAGGCGGTAATCCGTTTATCCTTCTCATCAAGCACCCGGGTGCGCTGCTCGCGGCCCCAACGCACCTTGTCGCGCGCTTCCTCCAAATCCATCATGTCGACAGCTTCCTTATTATGGCGGGCCGCCAGAAGCGCCGCTTCATTCACGAGATTAGCCAAATCGGCACCGGAAAACCCAGGGGTACCACGCGCCAAACGATGCAGTTCGACATCGGCGCTGAGTGGAATTTTAACGGTATGCAACTTAAGGATCTGGGTACGCCCGTCGACCATAGGTAGATTGATGCCGATTTGCCGATCGAACCGGCCGGGCCGTTGCAAGGCCGGATCGAGCACATCAGGACGGTTGGTGGCGGCAATAATGATTATGCCTTCTTTTGAATCGAAACCGTCCATTTCAACCAGCAACGCATTCAGCGTCTGTTCACGTTCGTCATGACCGCCGCCGATTCCGCTGAAACGACTGCGACCGACCGCATCGATCTCGTCGACAAACAGCAGACAGGGCGCATTTTTCTTGGCATTCTCGAACATATCGCGTACACGTGAGGCGCCGACACCGACAAACATTTCAACAAAATCCGAGCCGCTGATACTGAAAAACGGTACTTCGGCTTCGCCTGCAATCGCTTTGGCAAGCAAGGTCTTGCCGGTGCCGGGCGGTCCCGTCAGCATGACTCCCTTGGGAATACGTCCGCCCAGTTTCTGGAATTTCTTGGGATCCTTGAGAAAATCGATGATCTCCTGCATTTCCTCCTTGGCTTCATCGATGCCGGCAACGTCCTTGAAAGTAATCCCGGTTTTCTCCTGGCTCATCATTTTGGCGCGGCTTTTGCCAAAGGTCATCATGCCCTGCCCCACCGAACGCATTTGCCGCAAGAAGACAAAGTATAGGACCGCGATAATCAGAATGACCGGCAACAGCGCCGTCACCACTTGCCAGAACATATGACTGGGACGTTCAATCCTGAAGGTCACCTCATGTTCCTGCAGGAAACCCAGCAATTCAGGACCGATCACTACATCAACCCGGAAGGGCTGACCTTCCGGATATTCACCGCGAACATAGCTCTGGCCGGTGGTTTCATCCACAATTACACATTCCGTGACGGCACGCTCCTCGACCAAGTTGACGAACTCGGGGTAATAAGACATTTCGTGTTCCGCCACATGTTCGCGTGTATGAACCCAGAACATCATCACCAAACCGGCCAGGATCAGGATCCAAAAAAGCTGACTGCGCGCCAACGGCGGTTTCTTCCTGTCAAGATCGCCCGGCGGCGGTTTTTTATCCAAAGGCGTTTGTTCCATCCAATCTCTCTCTTTCTATTGCCTGCGATGCTTGCCAACCAGGCAAGCATATCTCAAAAAGCTCACGATCATGATACGACAAACCGGCCTTGATTGGCAACACCAATTAACCGGCCAGTTTAAGCAATCGTATATCATCGGCGCCAACACATAATCCGTAAACCGGCAACTCGGTCCATGATCCGGTGTTGAAATAATGAAGATCCTGTGCCATCACGCTCTCGACAAAATGGGTGTGCCCGCATGCCACCGCAAGACATCCGGAACGGCGCGCCTGACCGATTGCATTGCGTTGCACATGCTCGCGCAGCACACGGTAAAGCCGGTTCCAACGCTTGGCATAAGCGGCAACATGAACAGCTTCAGCGCCCATCAGAACACGCAAACGATGCATCATCCGGAACGTCAGCACAAACCAGCGGTGAGCCGGCATGACTTGATCGAATCCATGCCCGTGGGCTACCAACAACTTCCGATCGATGATCAATTCGTTGACAAACCGGATATTCCCCGGCGAATCCAGATGCAAGCCGGCATCATGATTGCCATAGATCCAGACCACATCCCGACGATCCGATTCTTCACGCAAACGATCGATCACGACGGCATCCATCGCCGGTAATCGTTCGTGAATTCGATCGACGACATCGCCGTTCAGCACCAGGTTCATACCGGGCGGCAGACGTTCCAGGCAAGCGACAAAAGCCTCGCGCAAACAATAGCGCGAACCGAGATGCAAATCGCTTACGACCAGATAGCGACCGTTGCGCCAGGCATCGTCCATCCCATCCTGATTCAACAAACCGGTGGACGGTTCAGGTTGCGCTCCCATCATCACGGACCACCATCGGCGGCGCGGCCGCCGCTGGAATCACCGGCCACAACCACCGGTGCGACATCACGCAAAATCACGGCAACGCCAATCGCCACGATTCCGCCGAGCAGCCAGACCGTTGCCGGCATTTGCAAATTGAAGTCGCCAAGCGAGTGAACCGCCATGACGGCCCCGGACAGCAGGCCGGTCAGTATCACAGCATAATCAAAGCGTCCGGGCGCCCGCCATGCGGCGGCGCGTTGGCGGCGCCATTCGCGCTTCAGGGCCTCCGCCCATAACGCCAGGGTTGCACTCAGCGCGGTCAAAAAAAGCAGCAAACCAACCACCCCGTATTCTTCCATCAACTGGAGCCAATCGCTGTGCACCTCGTATGAATGGAAGGTATCGTTCGGGAACCGCGGCCATTGCGCGGTCTCGCGATCACCATCCGGACTGGCGGCAAAATGGGGCCACAGATGGCGGTGCATGCCGGGTCCGATCCCCCATACCGGCGCTGTCCGCCATGCCCGTATCGCTCCCGAGTACATCCGGTAACGGGATGTACGTTCAAGCTGACGCCAGGGATAGTGGCGAAACCGCTGGACAAACGGAATATCCAGTGTCAATGCCGCAAAACTACCGCCCAAGGTTGCCGCGACCACCACGACCGCCAAGCTATGCCGGAACGCGGGACGCCACTGCAGGAAACCAACCATCAACACCAGGATGGTGACCACGCCCAGACTCAACACGGCGCCGCGCGATTTCGTCAACAGGATCGCCCACACCGCCACGCCGATCAAGGGCACGGCCAACAACCGCAAGCCAAGCCGTGGATGACGGGTAATCAGCAAGGCCAGCCCGGCCAGCAAGGCGATCTCCATGACGCCGGCAAAATGATTGGGACAATAATACGAACCGGACGCGCGTTCATCTAGAATGTATTGCGGGTATGCCGGTTGCCACATCACGAATTCACCGCGGGTTTTATACCAGTTAACGATGGCATACACTCCCAGGGCCAGCATGTTGAGTAATATCAGGATAAACAATCCTTCAAGTTGACGCCGCGAGAAACCGAAGGCAATCGCAATGCCGAGCAGCAGGGGCGTGACGAACAGCAACATCGAACGTTCGGCATCCAGATACACCGGCGCTTGATGAAACCGAATCAGCATGTACAAAACGAACGGCGCCCATCCCATAAGCAGCATCAGCGCCAAACGCCGGTTGACGGGTGTCCGTGGCGGGTAACCGTGCCCGAGAAACACGAGGCGCACCGCAAAAAGCAGGACGGCGCCGAACAACAGCGTTGTCATGGGCCAGAACCACCACATTTCCCAGGCACCAAACAACCACGGCGCCGCCAACAGCACAATAACCGTCAGTAAAAAAAACAAGAAACCGGTTAGCCGCTCGAAGATGTCATGCATCCGCTTCACTCCCCTCAACCTGTTGCCAGGCGCGCAACAGATCGTCAATCAAACGGTCTTGTTGCGGGTTCACCGACATCCGCGCCGCATCCTCCTGAAACCAGGCGACCGACTCGCGTATAGCGCTTCTGAAAGTATGGCGGCATTCAAATTCCGGCAAAAAACATTTTATCTTGGTATTATCGAAAACGCCCGGTTCACTTTTGTCACCCAGTAATTTGGCGCGTGCTTCCGGCCATTGATCCGCCAGAAAATGCGATGGAATATGCACCATGTGCGGCGCCCGGCCCAGCGCCAGTCCAATTTCGAAATAAATGCAGTTCCAGGTTAAAACTTGGTCAGAGGTAATATGAAATGTTTCGCCGGCCGCTTTGGGATGTCCAACCAACCCCACCAGACCGGCGGCAAAATCGGCGGCGGCGGTCAAAGTCCACAGCGAACGCCCGTTATCATGTACTATAATCGGCTTGCCGGCGCTAATCCGCGCCGCCACAGTATAGTCCGAACCGCTCAACGGCGAGGGAATCCATTGCCTGCCGAAAGTGTGGGACGGCCGCACTATCGTTACCGGGAAATCAGGCCCATGCACGTTGCCCAAAAACTTTTCAGAGGCGATTTTCCCCTGGGCATAAGCCGAAAACGGGTTCCCCAACGGAGTCTCCTCAGTCAGCGGCAAATGTTTATGCGGCTTCTCGTAAACCGTCGCACTGCTGATGAACACGTACTGAGCTATCCGACCGCGCAAGGCATCGAAATCAAGTTCGCAATCGGCATGCGAGAATCCCAGGAAATTGATCACGGCATCGCCCCGGAACGATGCCAGCGCCTCGCGACAGGCCTTAGAATCCTGACGATCCACCCGTCGATGGCGTACCCCGCGCGGAATCGCCGTTTTACCGCGGGTCAACACAGTGACCTCGTCACCGCGCGCCTGCAGCGCGGCCACCGTTTCAGCCGACATATTGCCGGTCCCTCCGATAACCAATATCTTCATAAAACCAAGAACACCTCGTTTTTCTGTTAATCTTACCGATTGGCGGCATTATACCCCGTTCGATCCATCGACGCAAGCCCGCGTTCTTTTTTTGGACATTCCCAAAAACAAAAGTTGACACTTAACCTCCGGGCGTAGTAAAGTGGGGTGTTTTGATGAATGGTATGCCGGTTTGCAGAGGATCGCCCGCCGGCACCGAGTGGGTTTGGGTTAGCATTTGAATCAAGACTCTGATGGAATGCGTCTAAACGTTTTGGGAGATTGAAACATGAATATCGGCATTATCGTTGCGGGTGGTCGTAGTGCGCGTATGGGCGCTGCGTTGGATAAAGCGTTTATGAACCTGGGCACCAAGCCCGTACTGGTTTATTCGCTGGAAGCGTTTGAGAAGTGTCCCGTCATTGATGCCGTCGTTTTGGTCGTGCGTAAAGACCGTCTGGCAGCGGCCGAGGGTATGGTTCAGGTTTTTGGTTGTTCCAAGGTCAAGGCAATTGTTGCCGGCGGCGCCCAGCGACAGGTATCGGTGGCCAAAGGTCTGGCGGCGGCGGGCGATGAAGCCCGGTTCGTTTGCATTCATGATGGTTCGCGGCCTTGCGTAACCCCGGATCTGATTGCCGATACGCTGAAAACAGCACGCCGCTACGGCAGCGGCGTTGCTGCCGTAAAGATTGTCGATACGGTCAAGGAAGTTTCCGGCTCGGGATTAGTGGTTTCGCAAACGCTTGATCGCAGCCGTTTATGGGCCGTTCAAACGCCGCAAACATTTAAAACCTCGATCATACGCGACGCCTTGGATACCGTTCGCAAAAAGAAGGCGACAGTGACCGACGACGCGTCGGCGGTTGAACTGGACGGGGGCGAGGTCCGCCTGGTGCCCTCCAGTTGGTCAAATGTTAAAATCACGGTGCCGGAAGATCTGGCAATTGTGGAAAAGCTGCTAAAATCATAACCATATTATGGATAAACCGAAGTTTGCGGTTCTCGGTGATATTCATGGGAACTGGGAAGCCTTAAGCGCCGTATTGGCGGACGCGGAACGCGAGAATGTCCAGCGTTACGTATGCGTCGGCGATGTGGTCGGTTACAATGCCGACCCGGAACAATGCGTTGAACGGATCATGGCCTTGGACTGTGTTACGGTTCGCGGCAATCATGACCATTACTGCGCCCATGACATGAGCTTGCGTTCGTTTCATCCGCTGGCAGCCAAGGTGATGCGCTGGACGCGCGACCGGCTGAGCGCGGACCAAGTGGATTATCTCAGCAATTTGCGAATGTCCTGTACCGTGAATGGCTTTCTGATGGTGCACAGCACCTTGGACATGCCTGATAAATGGGGGTATGTGTTCAAGGCCCTGGAAGCCGAATCGCATTTTGCGTACCAGACGACAACCCTTTGTTTTCATGGTCATACCCATGTTCCGGCAGTCTTCGAGAAGGGATCACGGGTTGAACGGTTACAACCGGAAAAAATCTCGATCACCCTGGGACGCAAGTATTTTATAAACGTTGGCAGCGTCGGTCAGCCCCGCGACGGCAATCCGGACGCCTCCTATGTCATCTATGATGCCGCGGCCCGCCAGGTAAGGTTCCGGCGGGTTCCCTATGATATCGCGACAGCCCAGGCAAAAATCCGCGCTGCATCCCTGCCGGACCGGCTGGCGGTTCGCTTGGAACTGGGACGCTGAGGGGTAGATTGAGGGTTATGGAGTGTGTCAATGCCAGTCCATACGCGGGTTGACATGACCGGTCCCGGGATCGCACAGTTTTTCGACGTAACGCTGTAATTCGCGATCATATTCGGCGTCCATCCCCAACTGCGCCAATTGCCGGTGAATCCCCCGCAAACCGCGTTCGCTATCTTCGGCTTCCGCCGCATTGGAATAGCGCAAAGCCGGATCAATATGGGTAAACCGCTTGAGAACATGAATCAAGAGACTGTTCTCGCGGGCATAAGAAGGGACGACCTGTTCAAGGCTCTCGTGCAGCCGCTTTTTCTCCGCCAATAAGTTTTCCTCTTCCACCGCGGAATCCCAAATCCGGCCGCGAATCATTTCCAGCCCAACCAAGCCGGCGCTGAATAAATCCGACTGAACAATCGCCGGTTCCAAACGATGCAACTCCGGCGCCATATACAGCGGGCTGCCCAGCAGAATGTTGATGGGCTCTCCAATCGTACCTGCGCGCCCGAAATCCACCAGCTTGATCGACCCGTTGCGATCGATCATGACATTTGAAGGTTTAATATCGCCGTGCAGGAAACCTTCCCGATGCATAACGGTCAAGCCAAGCAATATCTTGCGCATAATATAAACGGCAATCCCCGGCTGCAACCGGAACTGGCCATCTTCAATCCGAAACAGGACATCCATGAAATGCGACCATTCCTTGTCCGTCGATTGGCCGCGGGTAATGGCCAGATGCGAGCCGTCGAGCAGGTATTGAAGATCGATGCCATCGATGGCAGCCATTTGGATATAACCAATCCCGTGATACTCGTCGTAGATATCCCGGGATACCAGGTTCTCGATTTGGATCGGCTGCAGGCGCGAGGTCTGCCTGGCGATCCGGCCCATGTCAGCCCAGTAATTCTCCGCATTGCGATAGATCGACGGATTGAATATCTTGATCGCGTGCCGGGTCAGACATCCCCGCGCGCCATGACGTGCCGCCAGATAAACCACGCCTTGGAGGCCTTTGCCCAGTTCGCGCGTCAGCAGATAGGTGACCGGATGACGGATGGTTCGCTCGCGCAACAACCGTTCATATTGGGTAATCAGCCACGCACGATCCGCCGATGCGGCCGCTCCTGAAAGTTTGGCGGCGGCCGGCTGCGGATCGTCGATCAGCTCCGTCTTTTTGAGGTTGCTGGCCGTGCTCGAATTGGATGATCTAATTGTTGGGGTTTCTTTCATTTGCAGGCTATGCTATAGTTTCCGGATTCGGATTACAAGAAAATCGCGATCAATATATCAGAACGTACCGGGAAAAGCCATTTTTATTGTTGGCACAGGTTTGGGGGATCGAACCAAATGCAAGCTTTGCTCAAGAAAATAATTGGGACAAAACATCAACGTGACGTCAAGAAGTTGCGTCCTTACGTCGAACGGATTAACGCCCACGAGAAGGAATACCGGAATCTCAGTGACGAACAGTTAAAGGCGAAAACCGCGGAATTCAAACAGCGGTTACAGGCGGGGGAAACACTTGACGATCTTTGTTGCGAAGCCTTTGCGGTTGTCAAGAACGCCTGCCGGCGTTTGGTTGGCCGCACAATCAATGTTTGCGGGCATGAACAAACATGGGACATGATCCCGTTTGACGTACAGATTATCGGTGGCTTGGTTTTGCATCAGGGCAAGATTGCCGAGATGGCCACCGGCGAAGGCAAGACCCTGGTCGCGACCATGCCGCTTTATCTGAATGCGTTAACCGGCCGGAATGTAAACCTGGTGACGGTTAACGACTATCTGGCGCGTCGCGACGCCGAATGGATGGGTGCCGTGTATACGTTTCTCGGAATGACCGTGGGCTGTATCCAGAATTCGATGACACCGGCCGAACGGCGCGCCGAATATGCCTGCGACATTACCTATGGCACCAACAGCGAGTTCGGCTTCGATTATCTGCGCGACAACGGCATGGCGTTCCGTTCCGAAGACCAGGTTCAGCGCGATTATGCCTATGCGATTGTCGATGAAATCGACAGTATTCTGATCGATGAAGCCCGTACGCCGCTGATTATTTCGGGACCGGTCCCCGTTTCCACGCATCAATACTTCGATTTAAAACCGAAAGTCGAGCGTTTGATACGGCGGCAGCAGGATCTGTGTACGCGCTTAATACGTGAAGCACGCGAATTGCTTGAGAAAGACGAAACCGACCACGCGCAATTACTGCTGTACCAGGTGCATCATGGCATGCCCAAGAACAAACAACTGTTGCACATGCTTGAAGACGCTTCGACCCGGCACCTGCTCGAGCGGATCAACGACGCCATGTTGACCGATATGCGCAAGGAACAGGCGCGGGAATTGCGCGAGGAACTGTATTTTACGATCGAGGAACGGGCGCACGAAGCCAGTTTAACCGAAAAAGGGTGCGCCGAACTCAATCCTGCCGATCCCGAGGCCTACGTGCTGCCGGATTTGGCGACGTTGTTGAGCGAACTCGACGGCGACACCGAGCTGGACGCCGCGGAACGTACCCGGCGCCGGCAGGAAATCCAGGATCAGTTCGCCGAACGGGCCGAACGGATTCATAATGTCGACCAGCTTATCAAAGCATATTGTCTTTACGAGAAGGATGTCCATTATGTGGTGCAGAACAACCAGGTTCTGATCGTCGACGAATTTACCGGCCGGATCCTTCCCGGCCGGCGCTGGAGTGACGGGCTGCACCAGGCAGTGGAAGCCAGGGAGGGCGTAAAGATCGAGCGCGAAACCCAGACGCTGGCCACGATTACGATCCAGAATTATTTCAGGATGTACGATAAATTGGCAGGCATGACGGGAACCGCGGAAACCGAAGCCGACGAGTTTCACCAGATTTACAAGCTGGACGTCGTGATGATTCCGACCAACCGGCCAGTACGCCGGATGGATGCCGACGATTGTATATACCGTACCCAACGCGAGAAATACAAGGCGATTATCGAGGAAATCACCGATTGTCACCGGCGTGGACAACCCGTCCTGGTGGGCACCGTGTCGGTGGACGTCTCCGAATTGCTGAGCCGGATGTTGCGTCGTGTCAATATTCAACATAACGTGTTGAACGCCAAGAATCATGAACGCGAAGCCGAGATCGTGCGCAATGCCGGCCAGGAAGGCGCGGTGACCATTGCCACGAACATGGCGGGCCGCGGCACCGACATCAAACTGGCGCCTGCTGTTTTACACCTGGACCGCAGCCTCGTGACATCGAACCTGGAACTTGATGATCGGATCGACGGGGGGCGTACGTTGAGGCAGTTGCTGCAGGAGAAACCCAGCGGACTGCATGTTCTCGGTACCGAACGGCATGAATCGCGCCGGATTGACCGTCAGTTGCGCGGTCGTTGCGCCCGTCAAGGCGACCCCGGCAGCAGTCAGTTTTATGTCTCGCTAGAGGATGATCTGATGCGCTTGTTCGGGTCGGA
>PXCX01000256.1 GCA_003565195.1 PVC group bacterium
CAACACAAAGCCGCCGCCCTGGCCGCGGTGGTCGATCTGGATGCCGACCGTCTGGCAGCCTTCGAACCCGAGTTGGGCAAGGACGCGCTCTTCACCGATCATCATGATATGCTCAAGCATGTTAAACCTGATCTGGTCATGGTCGCGCTGCCGAATCATCTGCATAAACCGGTCACTTTGGATGCGTTGAATGCCGGGGCCCATGTCCTCTGCGAAAAACCGATGGCCATGACGGTTGCCGAGGCGGAAACCATGCTTGCCGCCGCCAAATCCTGTAATCGTCGCCTGGGTATTAACTTTTCGCAACGGTTTACGCCTGCCCATCGCGCACTCAAACAGATCGCCGATCGTGGCGCGCTGGGCGATATTTATCACGGCTATTGTTCATGGACACGGCGGGACGGTATCCCCCGATTCGGCGGCTGGTTCGGACAAAAGGAATTATCCGGCGGCGGTCCCCTGATCGATCTCGGGGTCCATCGCATTGATCTTTGCCTGTGGCTGATGGGCCATCCCAAAGTCGTCAGCGTCAGCGGCGTGACGCACCACCGGATCGGGGTGCCGCGGGGTAGGCAACAGGGTAAATCCTTTGATGTGGAAGACTTTGCCACCGGCCTGATACGGTTCGATAATGGCGCATCCCTGCTGGTTGAAGTGTCCTGGGTTGGTCATCAGCGCGAAAAGGAAACCCAGCAAATGCGGGTTACGGGAACCGAGGGCGCCCTTGAGATGGATAACGGCTATTTCCATTACGCCCGCCAGGGTGACGTCTTCTACGCAACCACGATTAACGTCGAAACCGCACAAGCCCGTAGTTCATGCCAGGAAATGGTGGATTGCCTTGTGACCGGTGAACCCTTTTGGGGAACCCCTGAAGACGGTATCAATGTTCAGCGCGTGTTGAACGGATTATACGAAAGCGCGGTAACCGGCCGGGATGTAGTCTTTGCATAAGCAAATAGAATAATTTGTATGGACGCATTGATCCCCTTAATGCTTTTGGCCTTGGGAATCGCGCTGATTATCAAGGGTGGCGACCTTTTTGTCACATCGAGTGTTGTTATAGCCAAACTCGCCGGGATCCCTAGAGTGGTAATTGGCGGAACCTTGGTCAGCCTGGCCACGACAGCACCTGAACTGGCCGTTTCAGCCACCGCAAGCTTGCAGGGCAACCCGGGCCTTGCAGTTGGAAACGCGGTCGGTTCATCCATTTGCAATATTGGCTTGATCATCGGTGTGCTATGCATTGTGCACCCACTCGATGTGCGGCAAGAAGACTTCTGTGTGCCGGCCAGGATGATGCTGGCAGCCGGCATTATGCTGGCGATCTTGACAATCCCTCTGCAGTTGACCCGACCTAACGGACTTCTCTTAATTGCATGCGCACTGGTATATCTAAGCGTAGACTATACAAGACACAGGATGCGCGCGCAGTTATCTTGCGTCGATGCGGAAGCGTCCCGGGACCGGCCGCCATGGGGTCCGCGAAAGGCTGCCGCCGGCTTCGCTTTAGGCGCCATGCTGGTCATCGCAGGCAGCCAATTAATGTCGAATAACGGAGTTAAACTGGCAGCGATGATGGGTATACCGGACATGATCATCGGTCTGACGCTTGTCGCCATCGGCACCTCCCTGCCGGAACTTGTCATCGCCGTAACAGCGGTGAAGAAGGGCGTGCCGGAATTGTCGCTTGGCAATGTGGTCGGCGCCAACATTCTCAACATCACGCTGGTAACGGGCGTGGCAGGCACAATCCATCCCTTGAGCATGACGAGAAATATGCAACTCTATAATTTTCCGGCCATGCTGATTGTTTTTATCCTGCTACTCGTCATGGCACGGACGGATAACAAACTGACGCGCAAGGAAGGTTGGGTCTTTATCCTGTTCTATGTTTTTTATCTGGGCGGGTTATTCGTCGTGGGAATGTTTTGATCCAAAAAGGCTTTGATTTATCGGTGCGGACTGCTATGATAGGCGGCTAAGCAATCGGCGTGTTTTTCGCAGAAAAAAATTATGCCGATATTATGGAAGGAATCGGGTGTTGCGTGTCGCGTGTCTGGTTCCGGCGACGGGCACAGCCCGCCTTAGTTTTGAAGGGGCAACCGGATGGCGGATCGGCAGGGACAATTTATTACCTTTGAAGGACCCGAGGGCTCGGGTAAGACGACCCAGGCGCTTTTGCTGACGGAACGTTTGCAGGCCGACGGATTGACGGTGGTCCGGACGCGGGAACCGGGCGGCACGGCCACCGGTGAATATATCCGTGAGATATTGCAACATGGCCGTTCGGGCGAGACCGTATGTGCCGAAGCGGAGTTGCTGTTGTTTTCGGCCAGCCGCGCCCAGTTGGTGACCCAGGTCATCCGGCCGGCCTTGGAACGCGGTGAATGGGTGGTTTGTGACCGTTTTTTCGATTCCACGACCGCTTATCAGGCGTATGGCCAGGGGTTCGACCTCGACAAAGTGGAAAATATTCACCAATTCGCCGTGGGATCCACGGTGCCGCAGTGTACGTTTCTGTTGGATATCGCCGTTTCCGAATCGTTATGCCGGATGCAGCGCCGCAATGCCGAACAGCAGACGGCGCCGGATCGGTTCGAACGCGAAGCGCTCGCATTTCACGAAAGCGTTTATGCCGGATACCACGCGCTGGCACGTCGCCATCCGGAACGTATCCGTGTAGTGGACGCAACCCGTCCGATCCATGATATTGCCGATCGTATTTGGGAGGAACTGAACGATGTGCTTACCCGCACGGGTTAACGAAGCATTGCAATGGTTCGGTCAGGCGCGTAAAAACGAGCGTCTGGCGCACGCCTATCTGGTGGTCGGCTCGCCGCACGGCGATGCACGCCGATTCGTTGAACAGGTCTTGCCGCTCTTACTTTGCGAGACCGATGCCCGGGCCGGTGCGGCCTGTGGCGTCTGCAGTGCCTGCCGGCGTGTGCGCGAGCGCCGCCATCAGGATGTCATCCAGATCGAGCCGCAGGGAAAATCCTGTACGATTCCGGTCGAAATCCTGAGGAATCTGCAACACCAATTCGGGCAAACGGCTTTAAGCGGCGGTCGCAAGATCGCAGTGATCTGGGGCGCCGAACGACTGGGCGCGGAAGCCGCCAACGCGTTTTTGAAAACACTCGAGGAACCGCCGCCGGGCAGCATCTTTTTTCTGATCACCCCGGCTCCCGCATCGGTATTGGAAACGGTCCGTTCGCGCTGCCAGCGAATGGCGTTATCGGAACCGGAAATCGCGCAGGTACCCGATGCCTGGCAACCGTATCTGGATGCTATCATGGATGGCTTGGAACCGAACGACGACAAGGATAAGGCCGCCTGGGAAGGTCTGGCTGCCGCGCATCGGTTTCTGGCGCTATGTAAGACGATTCGCAAACAAATTGAGGATACCGAAGAAAATCAAGCCGGCGAAAACGACGATCAGGATGCCGTCACCGCCCGGGTAGCGGCACGTTTTGCGGAGCAGCGCGCGGCGGCCTTGCAAGCGCTTCAATTATGGTATCGCGATATCATGCTGGCCCATTGCGGCGCCGATCCGTCCCTGTTCCGCTATGGCGAACGGCAGGATACCGTCCGGCAGATTGCCGGCCGGCTGGGTTTGACCGGCATCATTAATAAAATCGCCATTCTCGAACGATTACACCGCAATCTGGAGTCCAATATTCCCGACGGTGTGGTCGTGCATACGGCCTTTGCGGAGTTGACCGCCGGCGGAAATTACCTGAACTCGTAACCATGGAGCGTTTTTCATGTCCAATACATTTGGCCAATATTTCCGGGTAACAACATTCGGGGAATCGCATGGCGGCATGGTGGGAGCTGTGGTGGACGGATGTCCATCGCGCCTGGCGCTTGACGCCGCCGATATTCAATCCCAGCTTGACCGGCGCCGCCCGGGACAAACATCGTTGACAACGCAACGCCAAGAAAGCGACCAGGTTTCGATTGTTTCGGGTCTTGCCGGCGGCCGAACTCTTGGGACGCCTATTACCCTGTTGGTTCGCAACGCCGATACGCGGCCGCAGGATTATCGCCGGTTTGACGAGGTTCCCCGGCCTTCGCATGCCGACCTGACCTATCGTGCCAAGTACGGCATCTCGGCGGACAGCGGCGGCGGCCGTGCCAGCGCGCGCGAAACAATCGGACGGGTGGCCGCGGGTGCAATTGCCGAAAAATGGTTGCGGACACGCTGGGGCCTCTCGATCGTTGCCTGGGTCAGTGCCGTGGGCGATATCGATGCGCCGGAATTCGAAGCGGCCGGGCTAGATCGCGCGGCGGTTGACCGTTTCCCGGTACGATGTCCCGATGCGGGGACGGCAGAGGCAATGCAGAAAACTATTCTGGCGGCGCGCGATGCGGGCGATTCGGTGGGCGGTCTGGTAACCTGTGAATGCCGCGGCGTCCCCGCCGGATGGGGAGAACCGGTGTTCGGGAAACTGCATGCCATGCTTGCCGCAGCCCAGATGTCGATCCCGGCGGCACGCTCTTTTGAAATCGGCGCCGGCATGGCAGCCGCCCGCATGCATGGCTCGCAACATAACGACATGTACGTTGTCAAAGACGGACGGCTGGGGACCGCAACCAACCGCAGCGGCGGCATCCAGGGCGGCATCAGTAATGGGGAACCGATTGTCTTTCGGGTAGCCTTCAAGCCGACGGCTACGATTGCGCGCCCGCAACGGACGGCAGGTTATGATGGAACGACTCGCGATCTGACGGCCGCCGGCCGGCATGATCCGTGTGTGGTTCCGCGGGCTGTCCCGGTGGTCGAGGCCATGGCGGCGCTGGCGCTGGCCGATGCGGCGCGATCAGCGGTTGCGCCGGACGGCCTGAACGAACATGAAGGTACGGAAAACGTATGACAACCGCGGTCAGCGCTTTCAGTATTCAAGCCGTAGATCCCGACGGCGCTGCCCGGCTGGGTTTATTGCGAACGGCGCATGGCACGTTTGAGACTCCCTGTTTCATGCCGGTCGGTACCCGCGCCGCCGTCAAGGCCATGAGTCCCGCCGAACTGGCCGACGTCGGGGCCGGCATAATTCTGGCCAATACCTACCATTGTCTGACACGACCGGGGGTCGAGATTATCGCCGCCGCCGGCGGTTTGCACCGGTTCATGGGGTGGCCGGGCGCCATTTTGACGGACAGCGGCGGTTTCCAGGTATTCAGTCTGGCGCAACTGCGCCGGGTCGAGCGTGCCGGGGTGACGTTCCAGTCACATATCGACGGCACTCGCATTCAGATGGGTCCGCGCGAAGCCATGGCCGCCCAGCGCATGCTCGGATCGGATATCGCGATGGCCTTCGATGAATGTCCGCCCTGGCCATGCGCTCCCGATTATGCTTGCGAGTCGGTCGATCGTACATTATTATGGGCGGCTGAATGTATTGAACAACCGCGGGCTGAAGGCCAGCAGGTCTTCGGTATCGTACAAGGCGGCGAGTATACCGCCTTGCGTGAACGGTGTGCCCGGGAACTGACGGCCATGGCGTTCGATGGTTATGCCATTGGCGGCGTCAGTGTGGGTGAACCGGCCGACGTGCTGATGGCACAAGTTCGCGACAGCGCACCGTTGTTGCCGTCGGAGCGGCCGCGTTACCTGATGGGCGTGGGCGACCGGCGCCAGATACTCGAAGCGGTGGCATGCGGGATAGACATGTTCGATTGCGTTATGCCGACACGGCTGGCGCGAAACGGGACGGCGTTTACCGTCAATGGCCGCTACCCGGTCAAGGCCGGTGAGTACAAGACCGATCTGCGGCCGATCGAGGAAGGATGCACATGTTATGCTTGCCGTAATTTTTCGCGGGCCTACGTGCGGCATCTGTTGAATGTGGGAGAAATTTTGGGCGTCCGGCTGGTAACCTTGCATAACCTGCACCGCTACATGCGGTTCATGACGGATTTACGTGAGGCCTTGCGTCAGGGACAGTTTGATGAATATCGCCGGGAAAACCTGGCTAGATGGGAGAAAAAATGAATGCGATGACGATGGGACTAACGTGGACAATCATGGCAATGGGTGGCGCGCCCGCGGAAAGCGGCCAGGGCGGCGGCTCGATGATCATGGTCGGGTATATGGCGATATTTCTGTTGCTGCTTTATTTCATGATGATCCGGCCTCAGGCCCGGCGCGAAAAAGAACGTAAAGCGATGTTGAACAGTGTCAAGACCGGCGACCGTATCATTTTTGGCGGCGGCTTACTGGGAACGGTCGCCAATGCCAAGGAAAATACATTGATGGTTAAAGTGGCGGACAATGTCAAAGTTGAAGTGGTACGCGGCGCGGTCACGCGCGTGTTAAGCAAGGACGAAAATATCGGAGAAGAAACGGCGTCTTAAAATTTTGGGCGACCTGAATCGGGAGGTAAAACGGAATGGGAAAATATACCGTATGGAAATGGCTGCTGGTATTGCTTTTGTTGGCGGCATCGATGGTGCTTGTAACCCCGCCCAGCGAAAAAATCAATCTGGGACTTGATCTGCAGGGGGGTACGGCGTTTGTCGCGGAAATCGATCGCGACGCAATCGAGGAATCGGTGCGCGAACGGCTCGAACAAGATGCTCCCGATGCCGCCGAATCGGAAATCCAGCGCGAGATCAGCGAGTCTATGCGCGACGCCCAGGGTCGGGCACTGGAAGTCATTCGCAACCGAATTGACGGTTTGGGAATTGCCGAACCCGCCATTTATCCCGAAGGCCGAGACCGGATAGTCATTCAGTTGCCCGGCGTCGACGAAGAACAACGCGAAGAAGCCGAACGCAGTATTAGAAGCGTTGCCTTTCTCGAATTCCGCATGGTTCACGAGGAAAGCGCGCAGGTCGTCAGTCGTCTGTTCGACCGGGGTTTGGCACCGGAAGGGTTTGCTATCCGTCAACTCGAACAACGCGGTATGACCCAATCGTATTACGTCTTCCAGGAAGATCGCCCGCTTGACGCGGAAACCAAGCAACGGATTGCCGGTTTCCATGCCCCGCGCGGCGCTGAATTAATGCTTGAACGTTCCGAAATACGCGGGCAAACCGTATATTACCGGCCGCATTACGTGAAACGTCGCTATGAAATGACCGGCGACGCCTTGCGCCGTGCGCAAGTCGATTTCCAGGAACATATGCAGCCGGTCGTCGCGTTGGAATTCACCACGGAAGGTCGCCGCCAATTTGCCCGGCTCACCACCGATTACGCGCCGGGCGGTCCCAAGAACCCGTATCACGACCAGCACCGCGCGCTGGCCATTATTCTTGACGATACCCTTTATTCGGCGCCGGTGATTCAACAGCCGATTCGAGGGGGAAATGCGGTCATCAGCGGTCAATTCGATCAGGAAGAAGCCGCCTTTCTCGCCAACGTCCTGCGCGCCGGTACCTTGCCGGCGCCGGTATCGATAATCGAACGGCGAATTGTAGATCCCAGTCTTGGCGCCGATTCGATTCGCGCCGGAATTACCGCCATCATTATCGGCGGGATTCTGGTTGTTTTGTTCATGGCGGTCTATTATACCTTGGCCGGACTGGTTGCCAACCTGGCGCTGATCATGGATCTGCTGCTGTTGCCGCTGGGGATGGTGCTGGTGGCCGGATTCCTGGGCATTTTCGTCGGTCCCCCGGGTGAAGCTTCGCGCATCGCGTTGCCGGTTTTGACCCTGCCCGGAATCGCCGCCATCCTGCTTACGATCGGTATGGCGGTTGATGCGAACGTTCTGATTTTCGAACGGATTCGCGAGGAAATGAGGGTCGGCCGACGATTTTCCGCGGCGTTAGCTCCAGGCTATGACAAGGCGTTCGGCGCCATTCTGGATGCCAATGTCACTACCTTTCTGACTGCGGTGATCCTGTTCCTGTTCGGGACCGGACCGATTCGCGGTTTTGCCATCACGCTTTGTGCCGGCATCCTGGTCAGCATGTTTACGGCCATCGTCTTTACCCGGATGATATTCGATCTGTGGATTCAAAAAGGCGGGTTGAAGTCCATCCGGATGTTCTCGTTCTTCAGTGAGACCAAGATCGATTTCATGTCTAAACGGAAAATATTGCTGATGGCATCGACGGTTGTGATCGTGTCCACCATCGGCATTATGGCTGTCCGCGGATGGCAGGATCCAACCAAAGTTTTCGGGGTCGATTTCACCGGTGGCTCGTCTTCGACATTTAGTTTTGACGAAAGGCCGGATCTTGAGGAAATCCGTGCGGTCCTCGCCGCTGCCGATATCGGCGATGTCCATCCCCAGTTCCAGGAAGGTATGGAGTTGGATCCGGTTCAGTATCTGAATATCAATTCGCCGTCCGGAACCGGTAACGCGGTTCGCGAGGCGTTGCAGGGAGCTTTCCCGGACGCCGGATTGCACTTGCTGCAGGAGGATGATGTCGGCCCGCGAATCGGCGATGAAATGAAACGCCGGGCGATGTGGGCCATTTTATGGGCGTTGGCCGGCATTATTGTTTATGTTTCCTGGCGATTCGAATTCGGGTTCGCGATTGGCGCGATTGCCGCACTGGCGCATGATGTCCTGGTGACGGTCGGTTTGTATTCATTACTCGGTTTGCAGTTGAATCTTCCGACGGTTGCCGCCCTGCTGACGATCGTCGGTTATTCGGTTAACGATACCATTGTGGTTTTCGACCGGATTCGCGAGGATTTCCGTATCATGCGCGGCAAACCGTTGGTCGAGGTAACCAACGCAAGTGTCAATCAAACACTGTCTCGAACGGTATTAACGTCGCTGACCACCTTGATGGTCATTGTCATGTTGTTGATCTTCGGCGGCGGCGCCGTATTCGATTTTGCGCTGGCCCTGTTAATCGGTGTCCTGGTGGGTACCTATTCCTCGATTTTCGTGGCATCGCCGACCATGCTATGGTGGTATCGCCACCGCAAACCTGTTCTGGCCACCAAAACCAAAACGTAAAGTATTGCTGACAAACCGTCAAGAAAGCCGCGATTATGAGTCAAACGATATTAGTCACCGGTGGAAGCGGATTCCTGGGATCTCATTTATGCGAACGGTTGCTAAACCTGGATCATGAAGTTATCTGTCTCGATAACTTTTTTACCGGCGATAAACGCAATATCCGGGCGTTAATGGGTAACCCGAGGTTCGAGTTGTTGCGTCATGATGTGACCTTCCCGGTATATCTCGAGGTTGATCAGATATACAATCTTGCCTGTCCGGCATCGCCGGTACATTACCAGTTCGATCCGGTCCAAACGACCAAGACAAGCGTTCATGGCGCCATTAATATGCTCGGCCTGGCCAAACGCGTCAAAGCCAGAATCCTGCAGGCGTCCACCTCCGAGGTTTACGGCGATCCGGAAGTGCATCCCCAACCCGAATCGTATTGGGGCAACGTGAATCCGATCGGGCCGCGATCCTGTTACGACGAAGGTAAACGATGTGCCGAAACCCTCTTTTTCGACTACTGGAAACAACACCGTGTGCCGATCAAAGTGGTGCGTATTTTCAACACCTATGGACCGCGAATGCATCCCGATGACGGAAGGGTAGTCAGTAATTTCATCCTTCAGGCCTTACGGGGCGAAGACATCACCGTATATGGCGATGGCCAACAAACCCGGTCGTTTTGTTTTGTCGATGACCTGATCGAAGGCTTGATTAGAACGATGGCGGCCGACGAAACCGTTACGGGACCGATAAATCTGGGAAATCCGTGCGAATTTACGATTCTGGAACTGGCCGAGATGATTGTCCGGTTGACCGGATCAAGCTCGAAAATCGTCCGCTGCAAGTTGCCGCGCGACGATCCGCGCCGGCGCCGGCCGGATATTTCCCAAGCGAAAGAGCTTCTGGACTGGGAACCGGCGGTTGCGCTTGAAACCGGGTTGCAACGAACCATCGCCTATTTCCGGGAAATCCAGTCAACCGGCAGGTAATTCAGCCGGCCACCAATGTTTCCTTTCAAGCCTTTGTTTTGGACGGCAGGCAAGGTACAGTCGCGGAAATCTTGCCAGACATATTAGCTCCTTAATCATGGATTCTTTGCACTGTCATCCCATGGAATAAAGGAATGATGGAAGATTGGAATAATGATAGAAGGCCAAACCCGTTATTCAGCAAGCCGGAAAACATGCAACGCAAAATTGGCGCATCACCGGAATCTGAA
>PXCX01000348.1 GCA_003565195.1 PVC group bacterium
GGGAATCCGGCGACAGGAGAAGAAAGATGAGCCTTTCAGGGTTTCTTCCTGTGAATCGTAACGTACTCGTTACGGGGTGTTCGTCCGGGATCGGGCCATGTTTTAAGCACGGTTTTGATGGATTCGCCCAATCCGGCCGCGGCAATCGATTCGATTCGTTCCAGATGTAAATGGCTTACGACAACTTTTCCGCGGCGCGTGGCCGTTGTACGCATCATTTTGAGACGGTCGTTACCGACTTCGATCAGAATCAACGGCCTGTCGGAGCGGGCCTGTGTTACTTCAGTATTCATGCCAATATAATACTCCGGGCGATTCGCGACAAACCACGAAATCGATCCGCCGCGTCAGCAGCGGCGCCGATTCACGTTGCGCGCCGGTGAACCGTCTTTGTGTTTCTCCGTTCATCTCCATCCATCCTTCGGCGGTACCGCTGAAGACGGAGGATTCTCTCCTTTTCCCATAACCTTCCATAGCACTCATTATTAGGTCTTGCGGGGCGGTTAAATCAAGATGCTCGCGCATCTCGCCAAACCCTTCGCGAGGTCGCTGGTCAACAATTCTTTCCGCCAAAACTTTTGCTTCGTATTCAGCCGCCCCGGCCGCCATCGCTACGGCCGCGAGCACAGTCTCGCAAGCGCTATCTAAATGCACACGGCGATTTCCATACAACGTGGTATAGGGACGGATCCGTTGCAACGCCGCCCGCAATCTGTACCAATCGATGCCTTCTTCGCTTGCCATCCGTTCCGCCGTATGCATCACTTCATGCCAGGACCGGAATCCCGACGGTTTTTCTTCCAAATCGTTATTATCAGATAAAAGACCGCTGTCCGTCAACCCTGTATTTTTACGGGCTTCCTCCCGTTCTTCCGCCATGGCATCCCGGCGAACGAGTAATAAGTCGATCCAATCGCGTGCTTCGTCCGGGCCAATATCAACCGCGGGAAGCCCATCGATATCCGGCGCAATACGCAACAAATTCACAAGCGGTTCAAAAAGTGCTCTACGCTGCCTGTGATAAACATTCAAACTTATCCGTGCTTCTTCGGGAATCAGACCGGCGCCGGCGTCCGCGCGGGCCGTTCGCGCGGCCGGCGGCGACGAGTCGGGATAATGTACCAGGCGCATCCGGCCGCGCTCGCCGACCGCCACATTGTCCATGGCGCGGGTTGCGCGGATTGCTTCCCAGGTATTGGTTTCGCTAACCACCGTCATCAAGGCCAGCTCGACCCCGGCGCGGGCTGCCAGCGAGGCGTGAACATCGTTGTCGACAAACCGCGCCAGCCGTAGCGCGGCCGAAAGATGGGCTGCCGATGCCACTGCCAGCGCCGCCAGAATAGCCAGCGTCCATAACGCTAAAATCAATACGCTGCCGCGCGCATGGATGTTGGATATTTCGCTTTGCATAGACCTTAGACCGAAGACGGTTCGTCCAATACTTGCACGGTTCGCTACCCCGTCGACACCCGACACCCGACACGCGCCACCCGACGCCCTACCACCGCCTTTACTCGATACCGATCAATGATTCCTGGATAATCGGTTCATGGACAGCGTCTTGCATCAGACGGTACAGCAATTGCATTTCGCCGTGCATTTCTTCGATTCTACGATTGATATTACGGATACGTTCCGCTTCGGTTTCAACCTCATCGATTCCAGGAATTGCCGGTTCGTCGCTTAGCCATTGCTGGAAGCCTTGGCTTTGGGCCATCATCTGGATAGTGTGAGCCATTTCATCGAGCGACTCGAAATAAGGTTCGACTTGCATGGCGCCGGGAATTTCTTCGACTTCATGCTTTGCCTCGCGCAGTGATTTCTCTATGGTCTCGAGTATGGCGGCGACCGCGAACAGATCCGCGCGTTCGATTTCCTCTCGCAAACCGCCTACGGCGGATACAGCGCTAGAGGCTTGAGTACGCGCTGACGATGCGCGCCGCTGCGCCTCTTCCGCGGTACCGCCAACCTCGGCCAGGCGTTCGGCCAGCGCATTGAGTCGAGGCAACAGTGCGGCTTCGATATCTTGATCCGCCAGGGCGCGCAAAATATTCTCGACCCGCGGCAACGCTTGCATATCCACGTCGGGATCGAGCGCCGCTACGGCACGATCGATTTCGCGCAAGGAAGCGTGGATATCCTCAGTATCAATATCGATATCGATATCGAGTTCAAGCGCTTGCACGGTATCTTCGACGCGACCCAGCGTTGTGCGGGCCTCCGCCAAATTCTCGGCCCGCGCCAAATCGGCCAGCGCGGCTTCGACTTCATCGATACCGGCTGCGTCAATCGCCGCTACCGCTGTCTCCAGACGATCCATACCGTCACGGACTTGATCCATCGTTTCGGCCCGTGCCAAATCGGCCAGCGCGGCTTCGACTTCATCGATACCGGCTGCGTCAATCGCCGCTACCGCTGTCTCCAAGCGGTCCATACCGTCGCGGACTTCATTCATCGTTTCAGCCCGCGCCACATCGGCCAGCGCGGCTTCTATTTCATCGATACCGGCTGCGTCAATCGCCGCTACCGCTGTCTCCAGACGATCCATACCGTCGCGGACTTGATCCATCGTTTCGGCCCGCGCCACATCGGCCAGCGCGGTATCCAGATCGTCGACCATGGCGACGTTATCGAGAAAAGCGCGTAACGCCTGGACATCATCGGCCACGGCGTCCATTTCACGGATCATATCGTCGAGTGTGGCCAACGACTGCATCAGATTGTCCATCCGTTGCAAATCGTTGCTGACGGCGGCGAACATTTGGGGTAGATCTTCCATACCGGGTCTTACCACCCGCACCATGATCCGGTCGGAAGCCTGAGCGTCCTCGGCGGTGATAATAAAGTCGCCCAATCCCCAATTCGCGATCAGACCGTGGTATTCATAGACACCGGGAACAGCATCTAATTCGCTCATATTAACAGTCGGACCGCCGGGTTCGATGGATAAGCTGACCGCGTCTCCGTATCCCCGACGTGAACGATACAGAATCGTATTGGTGGAACCGTATTCGACGGTTGGCGGTCGTGTCAGAATCCGGGCCAGACCGGCAGTCAAATCGTCTTCGATGCCGGGTAAACGGGCGTACATATTAGTGATATCGGGCATCATCA
The DNA here is from genome assembly GCA_003565195.1 of PVC group bacterium. Lineage (GTDB taxonomy): Bacteria > Verrucomicrobiota > Kiritimatiellia > CAIKKV01 > PXCX01 > PXCX01. The sequence continues at coordinate 3,115 of PXCX01000348.1, forward strand.
CCGTCAGGTATTCCGATTCCAGGAAATCGATACCATCCAGGACCTGGCCGAACATCGCCAGATTGGTCGCCGCGGAATCACGGATATCGCCGCGAAGGCCATCAATACCATCAAGAACATTGGTGAATTGACCGGAAGCATAATCCCGGAAGTCAGCGATTTCTTCGCGGGTTCTGCGGGCCGATTCGTCGATGGTATCGATCACGTCGCCGATTTCCTCACCGACCGGTCGTCGGGGCTGGAAGGTAAAGCCGGCGCTGTATTGCTGGCCTTCATGGGTAATCGTAACATTGGCGAAGAACTGGTCTTCGCCGCTATACCCCAGGCCGGCGATACTCCAGTCACGCCAGAACACGCCGTTTACCGACGTATGCTGGCTCAGTTCCGCGATCAGATCGCCTACTCTGTCATAAATCAGGATCTCGACTTTCTCGGCATCGGTTATGATCGTACCGCGTCTTTCGAGCCAGGTCTGGATATTGAAATTGGTACGCGGCGTATCGTAGACGAAATCGGCGCGCACCTGGTAATCTTCGGGAATATCGCCGACATCGGCGGTCTGGCGCAACATAAACGTCAAACCCGACGAATACATCACGCCGGAATCACCAATTTCGACACGCGCAAAAAACACTTCGGATCGGTCAAGACCATCCGGCGGCGTCCATTTATGCCAGAACAGGCCTTCTATGGATTCCTTCTTTTCGATCGTATCGATTAACTGTCCCTGTGAATTATATATCCGGATGGTATTCAAATCCGGAAATTCGAGGATGCGTCCCCCGCGTTCGAGCCAGGCCTGGATATTGAAAATTCCCTGATGCGAATTATAGCTGAAATTAGCCATGACGCGATATTCGGGTTCGCGATCGGAGCGTTCCATTTCGACGACACGCGTATGATTGGCGGCGGCCAGCCACTGGAATTGGATTTTATCCTTAAAAAACTCGCGCATCCACACCGTATCAAACGTGCCGAACGGATAGTAATGAGTGATATACAACCGGTTGGTCGTACCCGGTTCACGGCTGGTCAAACCGGAGGCCGACCATCCGGAAGAATCGCTGACGCTCAGGCGGTCAAGCGGTTCGCCGGTTTCCTTGTTAAGCACGAGCCAACGCACCTGGTAATACTTTATCGGAAACGGCCCGTAATCGTCGAACGGCCCGTCAATATCGGCCCTGAAACGGTCGGGATAGGCGCTGTCCTGTACGCGCAGCCATGCATGATCGATCCTGACATTGGGCGCCACCCAATCATAGGCAACCTCGGCTCCCGGCGGCAGATAGATGGGATCGGTATTGATCTTCACCCAACTGTCGGGCGCCCGGTCGGCATCGAGCGAATAATACAGATCGGCGCCGCCGGACATAAGGCGACCATAAGCCGTGATATAGAATCCTATCTCTCTGAGCGCGTACACATTGTCATCATCGAAACCTTCGATTAAAAACGTAGGCGCGATAACGATATTGGTAACCTGGTCCTGTACCTGTGCATAGGAATGTTCCGGATCATCGATGCTGGTAATCGTAATCGTGGCCGGTCCAAGCGGACCTTCGACTGCCGGCCATGTCCAACTGTATGCTCCGTCTTCGAGCGGGAAATCGCCTGAAGCCAACACTTGCAGATCTCCGTCAACGTCAAGTAACTCGATCGTAAAGGCATCCAGCATTTCGCCGCCGCGAATCCAGCGAATCTCGAGCGGATGACCGATTTTTACGAAATCGCCCGGCCGCGGATTCGCGATCCGGATACTGGGTTCCTGCACGACTTCGAATTCTTCCGAATAACCTTCTTGGGCGCCGCGGGTAATGTACAGGACGACCCGGTCGCCGACCGGATCGACGGGCGCATTGTCCTGCATATTCCAGTCATAACTGCTGCCCGTCCATCCCTCCACGATCGTTTGCCGCGGCGTAGGATATGTCAAGGCGGTATTGGTGCCTTCGATCACCGAATATTCAAGCGTAAACGCCCCTTCGGACGGCACAGCCTTCCATGTAATCGTATTAGTCACATCGGATACCGCCCAGACATCGGCGGCTGTCGGCCTGGTGATTTTGAGACCCTCAAGCGTAAACGGCAAAGAGGTGCCCTGGAATGCGCCGCTGACCACTCTGATACGGGCATTGGTCGAGGGCAACCGGCTGAAGGCGATACTGTTCTCTATGTTCCAGGTCACCGTATTCATGCCGGGAGTCACGTTCACGTTCTGGGCTACCGGACGCGCCAGATGCGCCGGGCTGAAGGTTCCATCCGGCGAATAATAAATGGTTGCGGGCGCGCTGACGCCGGCGGCAAGAAAACGGACTTCGACCTGGTCGCCAAGCGCCCAGACGGTATTGGTATCGGGATCGACGACGCGGATACCGCGCAGGGTAAACGGCGCCGAGAAGGCTTCGACGTCGGTATCGGCCGGCGGCGCATTGATTCCGAAACGTAAAACGGCATTGGTCGTAGGCATAAGCATTTCGCCCACCTGCCAGTCTTCGGCGCCCATGATATCGATATCGTCGTTGATCAGTCCCGACTCGGCGGCGGGTATTTCCTGGCCGTCGATCGACAGCCAAAGCTGTGCCAGCGCGCTGCCGGCGATGCCGGCATGATCCCACTCGATCCGGAAATTCTCGCCGATATTGACGCTTTGGTTTTCGGCCGGATGGGTGATACGTACGCCGCGCAGGGTGAACTCGGGACTGATGGCGCTGAACACACCCTGCGAGACGCGGATTTTTGCCGTTGACGAGGGTTTGAAATGGCGCAGGACATTCCAGTTGTGTTCGTTATGGAAACTGGCGCCGTAATCGAAACTGCGGAAATCGGGGTTGCCGGCCGCATCCCGGATACGCTGGTTGAAATTCACGCCATCGGCGGAATAAAAGACATCGGCGCGCCCCCTGCCGCCATCATCGGTATCGGACGCATACCAGGCAAGCGGTTCGCCGGCGCCGATATTATAGACGGCATTATTGGTTGGCGCACCGATCTCAATGCCGCGCACCGTAAACGCGGCCGGCGATTCGGATGTCATATCCAGACCGGTACTGGTATTAGTGACGCCGCCACTGACGCCGTCAATATGCAAGAGGATACGGCATTCCGGCCCCGGATACGGCAATTCTTTCGGATCGAGATTCACAAACCAGTATCCCGAACGCGGATCGGCCTGGCGCACGAACTGGTAAGGCCCGCCGCGGTACGAAATCGAGATATCGATATCGCGACTTATACCGTGACTGATCCATGACACATAGTTTGTGTCGGTATAAAGCCAGACATCATCGGATTTGACGGGTGTCTGCAACAGCAGACCGGGTACGGAAAACGTATCGGTAATGGCATACAAGGCTTCCGAGACGGAATCTTCGACACGCAGAATCACTTCGCCGGACGGCAAGGCATCGGCAACCCATTCCAGTGTGTTTGTGAAACCGTCGGTATTGTCGTTGGGGGTTCCGATAGCGATCGGATACCAGATCGTATTACCGAATTCGTTGGTATGATCCTTATAGGTATACTCGATATTAACGAAATCGCTGGCGCCGCTGGATGTCCATTTGATGTCGTGCGTATATCCGTATTGCCAGCGCGACCGCACATCCGTGCCGCCGACCGGCGCGACGATTTCGATATTGGCGATTATGAACGGATCGGACCAGACATTGATTTCGGGAAATTGTATGGACTCGATATACAGCCTGGCGTCCTCGGTCTGGCCTTCGATCGGGATATCGTGCGTATTCAGGCCCGGTTGCCCCGGCGCGTCTTCATCCAGCCAGGCGAACCCCAAATCGTTGGAGATCGCGATTCTGACGCCCTGGTCGCCGACGCCGGCGCAATGGTATTGAATGGTGAGATCCTCGCCGGTCTGCGTGCCGGTGGGATAGCCGGGCTTCCAAGTCTGTTCCGGATAGCTTACGGCAATGCCGCGCAACAGAAACGGTTCATTCGAGTAATCGTGTTCGGCGCCTCCCGGAGCAGCCGGATGAATGGTAGCGCTTTGACGTACTACCGCCATATAGGCGTTTTCGGAGATAAAACGTTCGTCATTTAGCGGTAAATCCCATGCGAAAATGTTGTATCCCGGCTCGTTGGGAAATTCCGAGCCGCCGGGCACGCGCGTCCATTTATCATGATCGCTGATATCGCCGGTATTGAACCACAAATCGGACCAAGGGCGTAAATCGTTTGGATCCGGCATGATGAAGACGACATCCTCGACCATCCCGGCGCGCCAGTCCTCGCCGCCGTCGGGCCGGATCAGGCGCAGCTCGTCACGAATCTCGAACGGCGCGTCCGACATATCGTACACCGAATCGGGATATTGATGGGATCTGACCCTGATCCGATAGAAGCCCGGCTCACTGTGCAAGACGGTATTATACGAGCCCGTATTAACCACATTCTCCGCCAGGGGCGCGCCGACGGTTGCCGAACCGTCGGCGTTCATCAGGTGAATATCGACATTGCCTACCGATCCGCGATTTGTCCAAGTAATATCATATTGCACACCTTTTACCAGGTGATTGTCGCCGACTTCATCGCCATTCGGAAACAACACGGTAACGCCGCCGGGCGCGGCCTGGAAACCTACCTGCCGCAATTCGATCTGGCGATCGCCTTCGGAATACAGAAACGCCCGGAACCGCAGGTAGCCGCTGGTTTTATCGTAGAGCTGATCATAGAGATAGGGAATTCCGCTTTGGATATCGGTAATCGAACTGGTTTCGAGCGGATAATCGAAACCACCGTCGGCCGGCACCCATTCGTTAACGTCCGGATGCGGATCCCAATAATACCAGGTGGGCGATCCGCCCGGATCGCCGCTGATCTGGTATTGGATATCGGTTCGCGGGCCGGGCACGATATCGTGTGAAAAACTGAGGATTCGCCCCGGGAACCAGGCTGCGGCCTCAGGCGTCGGCCGTACCCAGGGACTTTCGCTGGCATAACTGGACATATCCACGCTGATTCCGCGGAACAACGGCGCAACCCGGTGATCTTCGCTGGCCAGCGTAACTTTATACTGGAAATATTGTCCCAACTCAATGGCATCAGTCAAATCTTCGCCCAGGCGTTGGGTAAAATACAGATCGTTACTACCGCCGGGACCGACAAATTCGCCTTGCGGCGTATCCGGATCGCCGTCCCAGGAACGGCCCTGCAATTTCACGGTCACGGCGCCCGACCGGTAATGATCGGCGATTTCGCCGGCTGTCAGGGCACGATCGTACAACGCGACTTCCTCGATACGCCCCAGGAAATCGCCGTCATCGTCGAAACCGCGACCCAGACGTAATGGCGCGCTACTGCCGAGCGCCGCATCGCTGGGCGCGCGGGCCAGCAGCCGGCCGTTCACGTAAAGCCGTAAATCAACGCCGTCATACGTTCCGGCCACATGCGACCAAACGCCCGCCCGTCCGGGATATGCGGCGGTTATCCGATCGCCGTCGATCTCGAAAAACAGATGACCGTTCCCGTCGGCGCCCAGCAGGAACCCGTTATTCGCGCTACTGCGCTTGCATAGGATAACCCGGTTATCCAGCGCCAGGGGACGAATCCAGGCTTCGACCGATATTTCGGGTGGATTCAGCAAAGGACTGTGCGGAATGGTAATCACATCGCCGTTGCCATCGAATTCCAAACAGGTCGATCCGAACCGGCCGGGAACGCCATGGGTCACGCCGGTCACTTCGCCGTCGCCCAAATTGCCGGTCGCATCGGATACCGGACCGCTCGATTCGTCCAGATGGAACAGCGCCAGCAACGATTCATCGCCGCTTTCCAGCGCCGCCTGATGCGGTCCCATGGCGCGCCAGGCCATACTTTGCCAGATCGCCGGTTGTCCGGCGTCCAGGGTCGGTCCGACAAACGTCGCGCGCTCGCTGGCCCGCACACCGGCGGCCGCCAATTCACCGATTTCGCCGGGTGGCAGGGCGCGTTGAATCACCATCACTTCATCGATTAATCCATCAAAAAACACATTCTGCGAGCCGTATCGACCGATATACGGCGGCGACGAACCGACACTGCCGTAATTCGTCCCCAAATAGGCGGTCGCCTCCCGTATTCCGTTAATATATAAATGGATATAGCGGCCGTGGCGGACACCGGCGATATGATGCCATTGGCCGTTATTCAAATCGGTACGTTCGGAAAACGCGCGCTGAATTCCTTGTTCCCCGTCATTGATCAAAAACGTCGCCCGGCCGGGCGCCGCACTCTGACCGTTACCATTGATTTCCAAGGTCCAATGCGCGCTGCCGGGAGCGATATAGGTCGAGATAATCGCCGATCGCTGATCCGATAGAGTCCGGAACCAGGCGCCGACACTGAAATCGCCGTCTTCCAATTCCGTGATCGCACTCAGCGAAATATAGGAATTGACTCCATCGAAATGCCCGGCATGACTGCCCACCCGGGAATCGGAGGTCGGTCGCACGTTACCTTCCGGCGATCCGTGACGACCCAACCCGGAACTATCACGCACACTACCGCTGCCGACCCAGACGGATTCATCCAAATGCCATAACCCGCGCACGCCGCCGATTCCGGGACGCGTATTCAGCGGTCCGGTCGCCGCCCGATCGGTCAACCCTATCCGTTCGCCGTACCAGGCGGTCGTGCCACCGAAATCGCCGGCCATAAAATCGGACGTCGTTTCGTGACGCAAGGTTTCGGAACTGTTATACCCTATCGTCACCGAACCCACCGCCGGGGTATGTTGACCATCGCTTTCCATGAACAAACGGTACTGGAAATAGCGGCCAAATACATCGCTCAACGATACACCGCCCGGATCATCGAAATATTCGTTCTCCTCACCGCCCGGTCCGACAAACGGAATCTGATCATCATCAAACGTCGGATCATCGCTTGCGCGAACCTGAATTCGTGCCCGACCGCCCACCTCACGGCGACCACCCAGATAATGTTCACGCGCCTGACCCAGTGAAAGCGACCGATTATAAGCCGCCATCTGATCCAGACGACCCTCGAAATATTGGGTTTTCAC
>PXCX01000050.1 GCA_003565195.1 PVC group bacterium
ATCGAACCATCGGCTTCCACTATTTCGTTGGTTGTCACAACCGTTGACACCAGTTCCTCGGTTACGGTCTCGAATGTTTCAGAGTAATATGTACCGCGCCCACCAATGCGCGGAGCTATATTCAGGAATCCGAAAGAGCGGATCGGCCATGACACGCCGTGGCGCGTGTCCAGCCGTTCGACGGCGACATCCTGTGCGTCGGTTGCATGGCGCGGATGGCGTCGGTTCATGGCAACCGCCTCATGGCTGCCTTCGTAATAAAACGGTGTTTGCGCCATCCGACGCCGATGAATATCCAGGTTTACTTCCGGCAAGCGATCAATATGCTCATAAAAATCGTTCAGCCGCATACGTCCCAGCGTGCTTAAGGTCAAGCCATCCCGGCGATGAATATAGGCTACGAAATTATCCGGCTGTGACGCGCGCCGATAATAGCGTTCGAAAAAATCCTCGCGCATTTTATGATCACTGACATATTCCAGCTTCAGACTGAAGGCATCCCGGGCGGTTAAGCGATGGCGATGCTGTAACAGGAAGCGATAGCGTGCCTTATCGATATCCACACTTTCAGGATCGCGGTCCAGGTAGCGATCACGATCGTTGATAAAATATCCAAAAAACCGGCCACCGTATGCGTCATCGTAGGGATCGTCCCAAAGCAAATCCTGTCCGCCGGCCACACCGCGTCGCGATCGATAATCAAGATGGGTTTCACCGCGCCATACGGGATTTAGACGATAACGATAGGATGACAGCAGATAGTGCCCCATCCGACTGCTGGATCCGGGCTGAAAACGGAAACCGAAATCCGGATCGAGGGATGCGTGCCAGATCGGGGTGTAGAAGATCGGCAAGCGACCAAGATAAAGGACCGCATGTCGTGTGCGCAAACGATGACCGGGCCGTATCATTGCACGTCGGGCACGGAAATGGTAATGCGTGTGTCCCGTCGGCAACTCACAGGTGGTCACACCCGCTCGTTGAAGTTCGAATTCGTCGTCCGGCAGATTTTTTGCTGCCCCGGCATCAATGTAAAACGGATCGAGAAACGACGTGAATTCGCCGCTGGCCCAGCGGCCGGTATTAAAGTCATAGACGAACCGCTCGCCGGTCCATTCCAAGTCATCGTCACGATAAACGACGTTACCTTGCGCGTATGCATACTGGGTTTCCGTATGGAACAACACCAAATCGGCGCTTATAAATTGATTGCCACGCTCAATCTGCACGTTGCCCTCGGCGCGCACCAAGTTGTTGTGATGTTCAAAGGCGATCGTATCGGCATCGATGGCGATATCATCTTTCCTGTCAGCCGTATCAACTGCAAAATCCGAACCATTCATTGCCAACGCAACGCCGACCCAGCCTAGCCAAATGATCGCCAAAAGAGTCAGGTGCATCGGTCGACAACCAGAGCAGCATACGGTTCGAGCACGGTTTCGCGTCGGTCCGGGGCTCCCCTCCATCCGCATGGTTACCTGATCCGTCAAATTTTGCCAGCGTTTAAGGTTCATTCAGTTGTTCTTACTGAGTATCGCTCGTGGTTTCCTGATTGTTCCCCCGCAGCCGGCGTGGCCGCCGGCGCCCCCGAAGAATTGCGGTATCCTGCCTTGCAGCAGACGATCATTTCCGTTCCGGGGTCTTGTACAGAACATCGCCGTCGGCCGCATTCTGTATCATAAAATCCTCGACATGTCGATTAGGGTCGGCGCGGAAAGCCAGTCGCCCGGAAAACCGTTTCTGGAGATCGATCAAGGCATCTTCATCGCGTTCGCGCAACCGTTCCAAGACGGTGGGATGCACAATGATCTGCATTTGCAACGGTTCCTTGCGGCGCGCATGACGACGGAAGGCGGCGGCCATTTGGCGTTGCATATCGACGCTGATTGAGAGCGGCGATTTGACACTGCCCCGCCCATTACAGTAGCTACAATCGACATACATGCCGGACAACACGCCCTCGTCGCTGCGTTGACGCGTCATTTCCATCAATCCCAGCGACGATATCGGCAACACGTTGGTACGTGCTTTATCACGCACCAGTTCCTGTTTCATGAGGCGTAAAACCTGCATTCGGTTCTTTTTAAGCCGCATATCGATCAGGTCGATCACCAGCAGCCCGCCGATATTGCGCAATCGCAATTGACGCGCAATCTCTCTAACCGCTTCTAGATTGACCTCGAGAATGGCGGCTTCCTGGGTCGATGCACCCTTATGGCGGCCGGTATTGACATCAATGGTCACCATGGCTTCGGTTTCATCAAAGACAATGCAGCCACCGGACGGCAGCGCTACTTTACGGCGGAAGGCGTCTCCAATCTGCCGTTCGATATTAAAATGCTCGAAAATCGGTGAATGCCCGTCATACAACTGGACACGGGCGCGAGTTCGCCGTGAGATAATCGCGGCCAACTCACGGATCCGTTCGTAACATTCCGGGTCGTCAACCACAATACGATCGACGTCTTCAGTGAGCCAATCGCGGACCATCCGCTCCGCCAGTTCGGGTTCAGCATACAGGTTGCAAGGTGCGCGCCGTTTTTGCATGCCTTCATTAATTTGTTCATGAACGGCGATCAGACCTCGCAAATCATGCACGAAACTGCGTTGGCGTGCCCCTTCGGCAGCGGTACGCACGATCACACCCATATTTTCAGGAAGCGGCAATCGGGTCAGGATTTTTTTCAAGCGTTGGCGTTCCTTGGCATCCTCGATTCGTTTCGATACGCCTTTAAGTGTGCATCCCGGCAGCATCACCAGATATCGTCCTGGGATACTCAGGTTCGCGGTCACCCGGGGTCCTTTATCGCCGATTGGCGCTTTGGTTACCTGGACGACGATTTCCGTACCCGGTGAGAACATTTTCTCGATTTCCTGCGGAGTAACCTTGTCTCGTTTTTGCGAGCTGCGTCCGGGCGAATCGCGTTCTTCGATCGCTTCGAGCCGGGCTGCATCTTCAGGAATCATGTCCCAGTAATGCAGGAAAGCATTTTTCTTCAAACCGACATCGACAAAGGCGGCCTGCAACCCGTTTTCCAGATTCTGGATGCGCCCTTTATAAATACTGCCAACAATTCGTTCTTCAGATGGATGCTCGACTTGAAGTTCTTCCAGCCGTGCATTTTCCACCACCGCGACACGTGTTTCCAAAGCTTCGCTATTGACGATAATCTCACGTTTAATCTTCTTGCTTTGCCGTCCAAGAACCATTCCAAACATTATGAATCTCCTAAAACAGGATGCGCATCCGCCGATGGAAAGCGAATACGCCGGATGTAGACGCTCTGCACCAAACCCAGCAATGCCATCGTACCCACCATGAACGATCCGCCGTAGCTGATCATTGGCAACGGCAATCCAGTTACCGGCATCACGCCGATCGTCATACCGATATTGATATATATATGGGTAAACAGCATGAGCAGCACGCCAGCGCACAACAAGCGTCCGAATTTGTCGCGTGCCCGCAGTGCCGCTCTTCCTATACTGTACAACATTAACAAAAACAGGCCCAAAACTGTTGCGGCACCCCGGAAACCGGTTTCCTCGGCAATGACCGAGAAGATAAAGTCGGTCGGCGCCACTGTTCGGGGTAGGAACCCAAGAATATTCTGGGTTCCCTCCAGAAACCCTTTTCCGGCGATGCCGCCCGATCCGATGGCGATTTGCGATTGGCGTTTACTCCAACCGCGGTTCATGGGATCGCGATCAGGGTACACGAACACCAGAATCCGTTCGCGTTGATATTCTCGCATCCCGGTCATTTCCGCGATCCGTTGACTGGTTTCCGGATCGGCGCCCCATCGTTCCGGCAAGATAAGTGCGCCGAAGATCATCGACAGCACCAGCAATCCGGCGGCCGCCGGCGCCAGTACCCAGCGCAACGGCAGCCCGGCGGCAAAGAGCATGCCCCAGACCACCGGCAGAATGACTGCCGCCGTTCCGATATCGGGTTGCACCGCAATCAACACGACCGGCAACACGGTGATGGCCGCGACACCGGCCAGCAAGGTCGCGGTTCGTAACGGCCCGGCCCGGCCCAGAAACTGGGCAACCCCAAGCACCACGGCAAACTTGGCCAGTTCCGCCGGCTGAAAGGTCATGCCCGCCACGCCCGGCAACGCCAGCCAGCGGCGGGCGCCGCCAATCCGGATCCCAAAGACGAGAACCATCAACAGCAGGATCAGAGTGACAATGTAGCACCACCAGGTCACGGACCGGAAACGACGGTAATCGCAAAGCGCCAATCCGAAATAGGCCACGGACCCCAGGATCGACCAGCGAATCTGTTGCTGATAAAGCAAAACGGGTTGCGCGCTATCATGCCTTAGAAACGCCGCACTGTAGACGAAAAGGAAACCGATTCCCAGCAATAGCAGCGCCGAGACATTCAGCATCCAGTTCATCCGGATCAGTAAACGTAATCGCATCCAGAGGGTGTGCATCGGCTATCTTCCCTCCTCTGCCAGCAGTTTCTCCATCAATCGCCCGATCCGCGGAGCCACCGTGATGCCACCCGATTCGGCGTCTTCGACGATCATGGCGACCGCGTAACGCGGTCGCTCGAACGGCGCATAGGCGATCATCCAGCCATGTTTGCGATCGAGATGTTTCGGGCCGACTTCGGCCGTACCCGTTTTGCCGGCCATATTGACGCCGGAAACCTGTGCGCGACGGGCGGTTCCGTCGCGTGCATGAATCACGGCATGCATTCCATGCCGGACCGCCCGCAACAGATCCGGCGGCCATTCGATATTGCGGATCAACCGCGGTGGCAGCCGTTCCATGGACCGAGTCTCGGCATCCCATATCCCCATAGCCAGTCTGGGTTGCCACAATCGTCCCCCGTTGGCCAGGGCAGATGTCATGAGAGCCATTTGCAATGGTGTCACCAGCAAGGCGCCCTGCCCGATCGCCACGTTCGCCGTATCCCCAGTACGCCAGCCATCACCGAGGGTACGTCGTTTCCACGCTTCGTCCGGCAACAATCCGGCCGATTCGAACGGCAAATCGATGCCGGTTCGCTGTCCCATCCCAACGGCAGCCGCCTGATGAAGCATGATCCCGTAACCGCCACGGACGGCTAGATCGATAAAGAAGGGGTTACAGGATTGTTTCAGGGCATCGTGCAATGCGAGAATCCCGTGCCCCTGTCTTCGCCAGCAGCGAATGAACGTACTCTGACCGATCCGGTAGCTGCCGGTACATTCGATCCTGGTTTGGGTATCAATGATTCCGTTAATCAAGGCGCCCATGGCCACCAGCGGTTTAACCGTACTGGCGGGCGGATAACGGCCGGCCGTGGCGCGATTAAGCATCGGCGAATGTTCGTCGCTGCGCAAGACTTCCCAGTCCGCCGTCCGGATTACGGGAACAAACCGGTTATGATCGTACGTCGGGCTTGAGGCCAGGGCCAGCACATCGCCGTTGCGCGGGTCAAGCACCACGGCGGCGCCTTGGGAATCAGCCAATTCCTGCTCCGTCCATTGCTGAATTTGGATATCCAGTGTCAACTGAATATCGGCGCCGGCGACCGCGGGACGTTCGGATATATCGCCCCAGTGATATCCCGCCGCATCGACCCGGATCAGGCGGCCACCGGCTTCACCGCGTAAAAGGTGGTCGTATTGCGCCTCGATCCCGGCTTTGCCTTCGAATTCGGGTAGGTAAAACGCGCGTCCGGTTTCTGGATCGTCCTGTGCCGGGTCAGCGCGTCCCACATAGCCAAGCAAGTGGCAGGCCGCCGGGCTGAAAGGATATTCGCGAACGGACGCCACCTGAATATCGACCCCTGCAAAATAGCGGCGCCGTTCGGCGAATCGCGCCATTTGGCGCGCATTCAGGTCGCGCCAGGCGATCAGAGGCAACGGCAAGCGTTGGTGGATATGGGTACGCACCCGGTCTTCATCCGGCATTGGCGGTTCACCCATCAAGACCGTCAGCTCATCCATGACCGAAATCACCTTGCCGATCGTGTTGGCCCAGGCTCCCGGTTGGCGGAATTCTTCTAGATACAACACCAAGTCATAAGAAGGCCGGTTATGGGCAATCAGCCGGCCGCTACGATCGAAAATGCGGCCGCGCTGCGGCGGCAGCCGCACCCGCCGGATACTCTGACGACTGAGACTGCCTTCGTAATGATCGCGTTGGCGAACCTGCATGCCAAACAGGGTGACACCCAACGAACCGATCATAGCGAGCGTCACGATCATCAGTATCATTAGTCGCCATCGTTGACGTTTATCTTCATGGTACCTTGATATCACGGGTTGATGACCTCCTCAAGGGTTCCGGTCATCCTGTGTAAACGGCCGGCGACGCGCAGCGTAACCAAGCCGGCCGGCATCCCCATCAACGCCACCGCCAACAAGTGGCGCAACCATCCGCCCGGAACACCATCCGCACGCTCCCAAACCGTCATTCCGGCAAACCACAAGACCAGCGGCTGGCCTACGGCGGTCAGCGTAGTCAGCAAGGCGAGAGACAAGCCACCGGCTTCACGCCAGAACGATGCATGTTTCTGGATAAGCACGCCGGCAATACAATAATACAAGGTGGTTGCTCCGAGCGGCAAGAGACTATTGGCATCGTAAAGGATCCCGCCAAACACGGCCGCCGCCAACATGACCGGTGTCGGAAAGTAAACGGCGTAAAAGACCACCGCTGCCGCCAGCAGCGGCGGTCGTGCCTGGCTCAGTATCATCAGCGGTGGGAACAGGCTCTGAATCAAACCGACAACCGTCAATAACATGAACATCACAATTATCGTCACGGCAACGTTCCCTCATGCATGTAGCGGACCACGTAAAGCGTATCCAGCCGACGGAAATCGGCAGCCGGCATGATCTCAGCCCGCCGGTACAAACCCGACGGATCGGTCCGTACACCGGTTACTTTGCCAACCAGAATTCCAGCCGGGAAAATGCCACCCAAGCCCGAGGTCAGCACCCGATGGCCTTCATGGATGTCATCCTGTAACGACAGGAAATCCACATCGAACGTAGCGATCGGCAGCAATACTTCCGGAAGTTCGCGCCGTCCAAGCTGCCGCGAGGCGCCTTCAAGAATTCCAGGCGTCCCGGACGGCATGACGCGCACGGAAACACGGGAAGATGCATCGCTGATAAGCAGCACATCCGCCGTATGCCGGGATGTCGCTTCGATTCGTCCGACCAAGCCACGCTCGGAGACCACTGCCATGGGAGGCTGGATGCCATCGGCGGCGCCGCGGTTAAGGCGCAGGGTACGCCACCAACCGGTCATATCGCCACGGGCAATCACGCGACAACCAACCAAATCCGCAGGCGATCGCGACACGTAATTCAATTGGCGTCGCAAAGCTGCGTTCTCATCGCGCAAACCTTTGAACTCCAGCACTTTACGCTGCAATTCTTTCAGTTCGGCTTGTTGTTCGGCCCACTGGTCGGCCAGAACACGACGCTGTCGACTACGTTCAATAAATTGCCGCGCCCGCGCCTCAATCGATCCGGTCAGAGCATGATAAGGCGCCATGCCGTCACGTACCAGGCCTTTAAGCATACGGGCGTATGGCGACGGCAACACCCACAGCATCCCCAACGCCAGCGCCAAGGCTGCCGGCAAATATAACTTTTTGGCTTTCACGATTCTCCGCGCATGATACCGGTTGAGACCGGCACAAGCCTGTCACTCGCAGACAATCGGGAATGTAGCAGAAACCATCGCAACAACCGATCTACGGTTATTCGATGCCCCCGCTTTGCAGTAGCAGATTCAACGCATTCAGGACCACACCGGTTCCCTCGGCAACCGCGCTGAGAGGATCGTCGGCCACATGGACCGGCAACTCAGTTTGTTCCGCCATCAATTTCTCGATACCGCGCAACATTGAGCCGCCCCCGGCGATCACCAGCCCGCGATCAATCAAATCCCCGGATAATTCCGGCGGACATCGTTCCAGGGTAAACCGGATGGCCTCGATAATGGACGAGATTGGATCATGCAATGCTTCACGAATTTCTTCCGAGGTGACGGTAATGGTTTTCGGCAACCCGGCGACCAGGTCACGCCCTTTAACTTCCATCGTCAATTCCTGCTCCAACGGATAGGCTGATCCGATCGTAATTTTGATATCTTCAGCCGTCCGTTCCCCGATCATCAAATTATAAACCCTCTTCATATGCTGGGCGATACACTCGTCCAGCTCATCGCCGCCAACCCTGACGCTGCGACAGAAAACGATCTGCCCAAGCGATATCAGAGCCACCTCCGTGGTGCCGCCGCCGATATCGACGATCAGGTTGCCGGCGGGCTCCTGAATGGGCAGTCCAACACCAATCGCCGCCGCCAGCGGTTCCTCGATAAGAAAAACCGCGCGCGCGCCCGCATGCATCGCCGAATCCTTGACTGCCCGTTTTTCAACCTCGGTGATGCCACTTGGGACCGCGATAATAACCCTGGGTCGTGCCCAGAACCGCCGATTGTGAACACCGCGGATAAAATGCCGCAGCATTGCTTCGGTGATTTCGAAATCGGCGATCACGCCCTGCTTCATCGGGCGAATGGCCTGAATATTGCCGGGTGTTCGCCCAACCATACGTTTGGCTTCAACCCCGACCTTCAGGACCTTCTTGGTCTCGCTCTGGATAGCCACGACCGAAGGTTCGCGCGTGATAATCCCGCGATCCCGTACATACACCAATGTATTGGCCGTGCCAAGGTCTATCCCGATATCGTCGGAAAACAACCCAAGCAATAGATTGAACATAAACAGCCCCTCTAAAATATTTTCTGGACAAACCCTGTCCGTTCACGCCCTTTCCACACAATGCACGTAAACAGCATGCCCAACCAAACCCCCATCCGTCAAGCCTAAAAAAAAGTTGCATTAGCATCGCCGGTTATGGTATCACCTCTGGCCATGAACCACAATCTTTTTTCAATCACACGCAATTTCCGTATCGCGGGTCGTTTTATAAGCGCTGAACCCTATGGTAACGGACATATCAACGACACCTACATCGCATGGTGGGAACGCGATGGAACCCGTGTCCGCACGCTTCATCAGCGCATCAACCATCAGGTTTTCAAGGATCCGTCCCTTATCATGGCGAATATCGCGCGCGTTATCCGGCATCTGCGCCGCAAATTGGCGGCCATTCCAGGCGCCGATCCGGAACGCGAAGCGTTATCGCTGATTCCCACGCGCGACGGCGCCGATTTTTATCGCGATCCGGAGGGCAACACCTGGCGCACTTATATATTCATTGAGAACGCGCGCACCTACGATATCTGCGAAACGGCGGATCAGGCTCGTGAAGCAGCGCGATCATTCGGTCGGTTTCAGGATTTGCTAACCGATTTAGCGGGCGATCCGCTTCGCGAAACGATTCCTTATTTTCATCATACCCCGCGCCGGTTTGCAACGCTGCAACGGGCGATTGCGCGTAATCCTTGCAATCGTGCCAGCGATGCTATACCCGAAATCCGGTTTGCGCTGGAACGCGAATCCCTGTGCGACCTCGTCACCGCCGGTCTAGCCGACGGTAGTTTGCCCTCGCGCATCACGCATAACGATACCAAGCTCAACAATGTAATGCTTGACACATTTACCGGACGGGGGGTGTGTGTCATCGATCTGGATACCGTCATGCCCGGATCGAGTCTTTACGATTTCGGCGATCTGGTCCGAACCTGCACAGTGGACACGCTTGAGGATCAACCCGCGCCACAACGCGATATATTTCGGATCGATCTTTTCAAAGCGCTTGTGGAAGGCTATCATGAAACGGCTGGAAATTTTCTCAAGCGTGCCGAAATCGAACTGCTCAGCATGGCCGGCCGCCTGATCACCTTCACCATCGGCATTCGTTTTCTAACCGATTATCTCGAGGGCGACACCTATTTCAAAACCCATCACGCCAACCAGAATCTCGACCGTGCCCGGGTTCAATTCCAGTTGGTACGTGCCATGGAGCAACGGGAAACGGAAATGCAGGATATTGTCAGCGCCACCTTCCGAACACCTCATCGCCAACCTTAACCACCACCCTTGCTCGGATACGCTTATAAGTCAGTAATTCAAGTAGCAACATGAAATCATTACCTTCCACACGCGCAACGGGTGCCG
>PXCX01000157.1 GCA_003565195.1 PVC group bacterium
AGCATTCGACCGATGCTATACTGTGCGCCGGGCAATGCCGGAACGGCTGATGTGGCACACAACCTTCCGATCCAGACCGATGATATTGACGGGATTGCCGACTGGTCGCAACGCGAGCGGCCTGATCTGGTGGTGGTAGGTCCTGAAGCGCCGTTGTGCGAAGGTCTGGCCGACCGCTTGGCCGCGGAGGGAATCGCCGTATTCGGTCCCTGCGCCGCAGCCGCCCGTTTGGAAGGCAGCAAAGTATTCAGCGCCGAATTGATGCGCGAATGCGGGGTTCCTGCCGCCCGCTCGGCAGTTTTCAGCGATGCCGCGGAAGCCGAACAGTATGCTGAAACGCTTGGCGTACCGCTGGTCGTGAAAGCGGAAGGACTGGCGGCAGGCAAAGGGGTCACGGTTTGTGACACGCCGGACGCAGTGCGTGCGGCCATTCACGATGCGCTGGTCGATCACGCCTTCGGCGAAGCCGGCAAAAGGATTTTAATCGAGGAATTTCTGCAAGGCGAGGAAACATCGATTTTGGCCCTGGTCGATGGCAGGCGTGCGCTGATGTTGGCATCATCGCAGGATCATAAACGAGTCCGGGATGGGGATCAGGGACCCAACACCGGAGGTATGGGAGCGTATTCGCCGGCCCCGGTAGTCACGGATTTCTTATGGCCGCGGATCGACGGCGAAATCATCCAGCCGGTATTGCAGGGGTTGCGTTCCCGGGGTATCGAGTACCGCGGAATTCTGTATGCCGGGTTGATGATCGATTCGGCCGGCAATCCCAAGGTGCTCGAATTCAACTGTCGTTTCGGCGATCCGGAAACGCAAGCGATTTTACCACGGCTGGACGGCGATTTATATCCTTTGTTGCGCGCCTGTGCGGACGGTAATCTGGCGGATTGCGAACTCCGCTGGCGTCCTGAAGCTTGTGTGTGTGTGGTGATGAGCGCCGGCGGTTATCCGGGATCCTATCACAAGGGCGATCCGATTACCGGTTTGGATCAGGCAGGCAGCCAACCAGGCGTCACTGTTTTTCATGCCGGCACCACCCTGCGCGACGACCGTACGTTAGTCACAAACGGCGGGCGGGTTCTGGGCGTCGCGGCGCTCGGCGCCACGTTGCCGCAGGCCGCTGCTACAGCGTATCGGGCAGTGGACATGATTCAATTTAAAGGCGCTCATTTCCGGCACGATATAGCCGGCAGGGCATTATCAATAACCGCGGATTAATATAAGGGAGGCAAAAGGAACATGGCGAAAAAAACAAATGCAGCGGCCACGGTGGCGGTTTTAATGGGTAGCGATTCGGATTGGCCCCTGCTTGAGGAAACGGTCAAGACTTTACACGGTTTCGGGATCTCGGCTGACGTACGTGTTATGTCGGCTCACCGCACACCGGATCAAGCCGCCAAATTCGCTCGCAATGCCCGCAAACAGGGAATCCGCGTCATTATTGCGGCTGCCGGCAGTGCGGCCCACCTGGCAGGCGTCGTGGCGGCGCACACAACCGTGCCGGTCATCGGGATTCCGGTCAAAGGCGGCGCGCTGGATGGTTTGGACGCGCTGCTATCCACCTTGCAGATGCCCGCCGGAATACCGGTTGCCACGGTGGCGCTGGGCAAAAGCGGTGCAATCAATGCCGCCATCCTGGCCGCGCAAATCCTTGCGGTTGCCGATCCGGCCATGCAAACCAAAATGGATCAGCACAAGAAAACGTTGGCTGCCAAGGTAAAGAAAGGCAATTCCAGGGTCGCGAAACTGGCGGCGGCATGCCGGTCACTTTGAATTACGCGGCCCCGGTAAGCCACAATCACACGCGTTCTGCGATCGCGACCCACGATGACGTGCTTTGCACGATCACGCCGGGTTCTGTCCGAAAACTGTTTCTACGACGGGGATGAAGATGACACGCCGCGTGAACCCGCGCTTGAAAAACCCGGTCATGCCGTTATTATTTGCGGCAGGATCAGCGATACTGTGCGTAACGACAATTTCGCAGGCTGATGACCGGCACCTGGTGGTAGGCACGCAAAATGCGGAGCAATCATCCGGTGAAAGACAGACAGAAGTGAGGCCGACACCCTGGACTCGTTTTCTTGAGATCTTGGAGGAACATAACATTCCGCACGATTTGGACAACCTGGAGAAGGCTGCCTTGCGAGCCATGCTGCATTCCGTGGATCGTCATGCCAAAATCTTGTCGTCTGAAGATGCGGAAATTTTGCGCCTGCGTGAGTCAGGGTTTCGTCGACTGCCGCGGTCGTTGATGCCCGATGCTGATGCGTACGAGGAGACATCGCCCGAACGCATTTTGCCGTTACATATCGAGAACTGGCCGCATGACATTGTTTACATAAAGATCAATGGTCTTTACGAGAGCGTGGGCGGCCTGTTTCGCGAGGCACTCACCAATGCCGCGGCATCACGGGACGCCGGTTTGATTATCGATCTGCGTCACGCCGGCGGCCGCGATTTCGATGCGGTCGATCAAATCGCGGCCTTTTTCGTTGCTGACAACACCCTTCTTTATGAGATTCAGACGCTTGCCGGCGAGACGCAACGCAAGGGTTTGACCAACGATGGAATACCCCGATGGAATGCGCCCGCCATTGTTGTGACAGGCAACCAAACCGTCCAGGCAGCGGAATTACTCGCTTCGATCTTGCGTGAGACGCACGGTGTCATGCTGTTGGGCAACCGGACGCGCGGCGACCCAAAACTGCGTGAATTGTATCGGTGGTCCGAAAACTATTACCTTTACCTTCCGACCGCCGTAATCAAGCCGGCCCAGCATGATGATTACACGCTGGTCGGTGTCGTACCCCATATACATGTTCTTGACGACTACCCTACCCCATTGAAAGCCGCTGTTTCCGAGCAAGAAACCGACGGCGAAGAAGAACAAACGACACCTCATCCAATGCCCGATACAATCATTCAGGATCCACCGCTTGCCAGAGCGGTCGACATCCTGATCGGCCTGGAGGCCATTGACAATTTCAAGGACGCAAACATTACCGCTGGCGACGAAAATCCTTAGCACCACCAAAAACAAGGAGACAAAGAAGGTGGATTGTGATATGGTAAAGTGATGAATTCGGATCGAAGAATTTTATTTGTCTGTACAGGTAATCTTTGTCGCAGCCCAATGGCGGAGTATCTTTTTCGCCATTTGATGCGGAAAGATGGCGAATGGGAATGTGGTTCAGCCGGCACTGCGGCTTGGGCAGGTCAACCGGCCAGTGATCATGCCGTAATTGCACTGGCGGAATGGGATATTGATCTGACTCCCCACCGAAGCCGCTGTATATCGCCCGCGCTGATCGACAGCGCCGACTGGGTTATGGTCATGACGGAGGCCCACCGACGGAGTATTGCAGCTTACTATCCGCAATGTGTGGACCGTGTCAAGGGTTTGGGGACGTTTGATTCCCGTCAACCGGGATGCGAAATCAGTGATCCGATCGGCAACTCGCTGGACGTCTATCTTGGCGTGCGCGACCAGATTCAACGTTGCCTTTGCGATTTGGCCCTTTTTTTGAAAGGAAAATAACACTATGAAAATAGCGCTTGGCGCCGATCATGGCGGATATCATCTCAAGGAACACATAAAGAACTGTTTAGAGGAACGCAAAATCGACGTTGTCGATATGGGCTGTGCCGACACTGAAGCCGTGGATTACCCGGAATATGCCTGCAAAGTTGCCGGCCAGGTATCCGAGGGTCGGGTATATCAGGGTATCCTGGTATGCACCACCGGCATTGGGATGAGTATCACGGCCAACCGCTTTGCGCGGGTGCGGGCGGCGTTATGTACCACGCCGGACATGGCCGCGACTGCGCGATCTCATAACGATGCCAATATTCTGGCCTTGGGAGGATCAATTGTTTCACGGGAAACCGCCACCGAAATCCTTGATGTCTGGCTTAAAACTGATTTCACCGGTCGCGGCCGGCACGGACGCCGTATTGAACAAATCAAACAATGCACACTCACCCAGGTCGATCCAGTCGCGCTTTACGATAGCGACCCCGAAATCCATACGGTTTTGCGATCGGAACAACGGCGTGAGTCCTTATCTTTGAATCTTATTGCCTCGGAAAATTACTCCAGCCGTGCCATCCGGGAAGCGCAAGGCTCGGTACTTACCGACAAGTACGCCGAAGGCTATCCGGGAAAACGCTGGTATAACGGTTGTATCCACGTCGATACGGCAGAACAACTGGCGATCGATCGCGCCCGCGAATTATTTGCGGCGGAACATGCCAATGTACAGCCCCATTGCGGCAGCACGGCCAATATGGTGGTGTATTTCAGCCAATTGAAACCAGGCGATACGATTCTGGCCATGAGCCTTGATCACGGCGGCCATCTGACCCACGGACATCCGGCCAATTTCTCAGGCCGTCTTTTCAACATTGTCCCCTATGGTGTTCAACGCGAATCGGAACGGATCGACTACGACGAGATCGCGCGCCTGGCCGATGAACACCGGCCACGCTTAATCGTCGCCGGCGCCAGCGCCTATCCGCGAATCATTGATTTTCCGCGTTTACGTGAAATTGCCGATAATGTCCACGCGCTTTTAATGGTCGATATGGCTCATATTGCCGGGCTGGTCGCGGGCGGATGCCATCCCAATCCAGTGCCTGACAGCGATTTTGTCACCAGTACAACCCATAAAACATTACGCGGTCCACGCGGCGGCCTGGTTTTGAGTCGTAAAAAATATGCCGCCGAAATCAATCGCCACCTGTTCCCGGGGCTTCAAGGCGGGCCGCTGATGCATATCATTGCCGCCAAAGCCGTTTGCTTTCAGGAAGCACGCCAAAAAGATTTCAAGGAATATGCCCAACAGATCATACGCAACGCCCAAACGCTGGCATTCAGCTTGAGCAGCCACAAGGTCCGGATCGTCTCGGGAGGCACAGACAACCATCTTTTGCTGGCCGATCTTTCGTCCATGGGGGTAACCGGCAAAAAAGCGGCGGAAGCGCTTGACCGAGCCGGAATCACGGTCAACAAGAATATGATTCCGTTCGATACCCGTAGTCCGATGATAACATCCGGCATTCGCCTGGGAACCGCGGCGCTGACCACCCGCGGTATGAAGGAACCGGAAATGGAAAAAATCGGCGAATGGATCGCCGCTGTCATCCGTCAACCGGACCATGACAAAACGATCGCGGCCGTTGCCGAAAAAGCGCGCGCTTTAGCTGCTGCATTTTCCTTGCCGTAATTTAACCAGCGTGGTTTGCACGGCATAAGCCGTCCATGCCAGACAAATTTTCACACTCATTGACTCAAACATTTTCCGAAGTAGAGTCTAGGGTGTGTTTGACTATTGCCCCGGTAGCTCAGTTTGGACAGAGCGACGGATTCCTAATCCGTAGGTCGTGGGTTCGAGTCCCGCCCGGGGTACCATTCACTTCCGCCAAAACAGGGGGCTGTCAGCGTTCGAGCGGCTCTTTACGGCCGCTGGCGAGCGAACGTTCGCCGGCTTCGAGAATGCCCAGAATCTCCTGCGCTTCCGCCAGCGGCACCGGAATCGTGCCGTGCTGCACGAAATCGCACAGCGCTTTCAACAACCCGGGATAAGGAGAGCCTTTCCCCGAATCGAAAAAAGCGACATCGTCTCGGGACTGAAGTCTTCCGCCGTAACGACCGAGACCCCGCAAACACTCGACCAATCCATAACGATCGTCTTCGTATCGGACAGCCAGAATGATGCCGCGGGAATCTTGTATGGCTTGGACCGATTGCGCGCCCATCCCGAGAGCTGTTGTCAACATTTCAACTGCATGGACACCATACCATATCAAATCGCTTCCCGCGGCGGCCTGACCCAGTGCCCCGAAGGTTTGTCCGATTCGCGGACTTGCAACGGTTTCACAGGCTTGCCGCAAGGATGGAACAAACCGCAAAGAAGAGGCGCTCCAAACGGCAAGACCATGTTTTTCGGCGATATCGCGGATACGATTTCCTTCGCGCGAATTAGCGGCCAGCGGTTTGTCGATGAAAACCGGTAGGCCAAACGGTGCGACTTTTTCGAAATAATCCAGATGGAGTGCGGGATCGTTGATTTCCAAAAAGATGGCATCGTTTCCTTCTACGGCGTCCTCGACGGTGGTTGCCATCGCGACGCCCATCGCTTCGAGGGCAGCCTGACGCTCATCCTGACCCGATTCGGCCTGAAAAGCCGAGGGAAAACGCAGCGCCGTGGTTACCCGGAGTCCTTCAATACAACGTTGGGCTGGGTCAGGACCTTGCATGAGTTCGGTGAATTTTACGCTGTGACTCGTGTCGAGTCCGATCATAGCTATTTTCTTTTCGCTCATAAACCTCCTTACAATGTCGTTGCACAAAGGCTATCGAACAATCCGCGACATGTCAACTTAAAGATAATATTCACAACTCGACATTCGCAATGTCGCAATTCGGGATGCTTGACACTTCGGCAACATCTTGGTATATTGCTTCACTTGTTCTGTTGTGCCGCAGTTGTTCCGGCGTAGCTCAATGGTAGAGCGGGTGGCTGTTAACCACTAGGTTGTAGGTTCGAGCCCTACCGCCGGAGCCAATAAACAAACGCTGTAAAGCAAATATGCCGTCACGCAGGGATTCCCGCCGCACTTGAACGCTCGCGCTCCGGCGATTAGTTCGGCGCTCGTAAAAAAGTCTTGGAACATTAAAATGCCTGTTTAAAAAGACTGGCCGGCGCCGATATAGTACATCGGGCGGTCGTCCATGCGAGGGCGATCCATCTGGCGCGCAACATCAAAGCGCACAACCGTTGGGAACACTCCAAGTATGTCAGTATAAAAGCGCAAGCCGACACCCACACCCCAATGCGGTGATTCACTTGTGAGGTCTTCGATTGTGCCGGATGTATTCCCGGCATCAACATAAACGACTGTTTGCAACATGCGCGTCCATGCCATCGAAAGCCCCCGCGCTTTCATTTCTTTCCAGAGAATCTTGCGGTATTCGGCTGATCCGGAATACTTGTAGTTACCTAAAAGTCTGCCGCGGTTAATGCCGCGAATTCCGTTAAAACCGCCAATATCATACAACATCTGTGTCGGTGTTCGGTCACGGTCTGATGCGCCGAAACGTGCATGAAACGCCAGTAAATGACGGTCACGTCTTAAAGGGACCACCGTTTTCCCGCTGGTGGAAATCTTCCAGTAGCGGAAGTCGCCACCGATTTCCTTGTGCCCAAACTCGCCCTGTACCGAGAAAGCCGCCCCATCCAGAGGATTGCGTCCGGCGTCCTTAGTATATATTGCATAATCTAATGTTATTTCACTGACAGTTCCGCTACTGTTTACAAAACCGCTTTCCGCGGTGGCAAAGTTTGGATCAAGGTCGGCATGTATAAATCCATAGGTAAATCTTTGCTGATAGTTTATGGCATCAAATGCTTTGCCAAATGCCCGCATATGGCGTAACCCGAGGCCTTGGCGCTCCTGTTCGGAGAAAAAATCAAACCGGTAACGATTGCGGTAGTCATTGCCCATGATTATCGATCCGCCGGCACGTATTTCATGGTCTCTATTGTTTAGATCGATGCGTAAACGCAGGCTGTTTAATAAAACCCTGATGGATGGCGGATAGCGGTTATCGCTACGCGTTGTTTCACGCAGCCGCCGGTCGGGGTCAAGTTGTACGCTGTGTGCCCGCCTCGGTGTTTCAATCGTGACCAGTCCGCTGTCTCCCTCCCCCATCCATATCCCGCGGTATGCTTCACCAAAACGCCGTTCAACTTCGACAACCACCGGTTCTTGAACAGGCGCACCGGTCTGACGGATGCTGACCCTGGAAAGATAGCCGCCCTCCGGACGGCGTTTTTGCTCCCAGTCGGTAAGCTTGTAGTTAACCCTTGGATAGGAGTTATCCCACTGGGAAAGATAATCTGACAGACTGCCTGCATAATGCGCCTCCCCAAAAGCCATTAGCGGTTTATCGCTTGCCAAGGCTTTTTCTGTAATTTCATTGAGCTTATTGTCACCCAGTAAATCCCGCAGTTTTTCAGCAAGAATCCGGCCATGGGCAGTGCGGCGGTTAAAGCGCAGAATATCCTCACGCAACGGATCGGTTTCATAAAAGTCACCGAAAAATGCGCCGACAAAAGGAAAGCGCGGCGCATTAAGCAAGGCATCGATATCGGGGATAAACCCGAATGGTTTCAGGTAGGTTGCAAGCGATTTTGAACGCCGCCGGTAAGTCTGCCAAAAAGCCTGCGCCTGTACCCACGCCACAGCCTCCGCTTCCCAGTCAAATGCCGCCGGGTCAGTAGCGGCAAGTGTGCTTCGCAGTAAAAGGGTGTAGACGGCCTCAACCAGCGGGCCGGCATGGTAATCCCGTAAAGGCGCAAACACTTCATGGAAACGGTCGGACACAAGCACAACCCCCTCGCTGGCAATCGCCAGGTCACGGCGCAAGGGTACTTCAATCAAGATTAATTCTTCCGGAACTGTTACCGTTTGCTTGTCGAGCATCTGCTTAACCGCCAGGCTCGCGGCGTTAAACAGTGCGCTTGCCGCTTTAGGACGGGGCCGGGAGGAATAGTATATAAAATCCTGATTGCCGGAGCTGTGGCGGTAAACATATGTCTGTGGCATGAAAACCAGTGAGAGATAACGTGCTTCAATCTCAGTCTCGATTGTGTCTTTGGCCACAACCTCGTAATGCCGCCCATTAATAAAGACATGTCCCGCATCGCTGACATTCAAGTGCAGATTGAAACTTGATTTCGGCGGTGGGGCGTAAACATCCCAATCCGCATTCCGGCGGACCGGAAGATAAGGGTACCAGCCACCGTTCAAACACACTGTAGCGCGATGCATTCCGAAAGAACCGAAACGTTCGGGAATATTTACAGAATAACCGGCAGCAACCCTGATCTGCTCAACCGGAGGCGATCCATTCGCTAAACAAGCCGAAAGAATCACTCCTTGGGCTAAATCAGGAAGGCATTCCGCTATAAGAGCGAATGGCTTGTCATTGATCAGAATGTCATGAATCTGCATGCTGCCAAGGCTGACAACCTCCGGGAAAACGCGGTCATACAGTTCATGGGTTACTTCCTGGCCGTACACTGAATAGTGGTTGGGATAGGCGAACAGCGGCAGTTTATCGAGGCTACCGGGAAAAGTATTACTTATAGCAAAAGCATTTGTTCCGTAAATACGCCCTGCTGCAACGTCCAGGGTCACATCAAGTTTGTAATGGTCAAACACCATATCTGCGTTGCCATATACAGGAACAGCCAACAGCAGCAAAAAAAGGATTCTGTAAACTTTAAACATAATTTCACTGTCATTCCATGGAATAATGGAATCGTGGAAGATTGGGATAATGATAGCAGCGCAAAACCGATATTGTGATGCAAAAGCATGCATTTGAAGATCAGCAATGTGTTGAATGATACACGCTGACAATCCGAAACGCAAATCGGCAACGGTGGATGGGTGGGTGCATATCACTTGCGACCGTATTGCCAGCCAGCCCCACTGAAGTGTCCAGGGGTTCATCGTTCAGAGTTCAGGCAGGATGCTCTTCGTGTTTCCTGAACACTGAACACCTTGTCCGCCAACATATTGTAAATCTCTGAAAATCTTCGACTCATTTTACTCAAACAATTTGCGACTTAGGGCTATATAACAGGAGTTGCGAAGGCTCTGGTTCTGCGTTTTTGCTAAAAAAAACTAAAAATTTAAAAATTAAAAATAATTGACGGATTGCATTATTGGTACTATAGTTCAGCTTGTAAAATGGAAGAGAACCTGTATATGGGGCCTTCTAAAACCTCATCGTTACGTGTCAAGTAATATTTATCCGGGCCGGCTTCTTGTAACCTATAGTCGTTTTTTCTCTAAGCGCCTGCAAATAC
>PXCX01000003.1 GCA_003565195.1 PVC group bacterium
CCGATGTTTCCGGCAAAGGCGTCGCCGCAGCCTTGATTATGGCGCTCTGCCGCAGCGCGCTACAGACCTATGCACCGCGTTCCGTTAAACCCGCCGATGTCCTGCGGACAATCAATCAAAGGCTGGCCGTCGACTTGGCGGAAGATTTCTTTATTACCATGCTGTATATGGTTTATAACAGTGTGACCCGCGAACTGACCGTGGCGCGCGCCGGACATGTGGCGCCTCTCTTATTCCGCGCGCAATGGACGGGGAAGCCGGTTGCCATCGAAACCCATGGGATGGCGATCGGCATCGATGACGGCGAACTGTTCAATAAAGCCCTGGTCGAAACGAGTGTCAAGCTGAATCCCGGTGACACGGTCGTCGCTTTTAGCGATGGCGTGACCGAAGCCATGGATAGCGGCGGCAACGAATGGGGAATTCTCAATCTGTCGCAAACAACCCAAATGGCATTGATCGATCATGGCGATGCCAAAATGGTCAACCATCAAATCCAGCATCGACTGCTGCAATATGTCGGCGAAGCAGAGCAATATGACGATATGACCCTGTTAACCCTACGCTTGGCGACGTCTTCATAGTTGCCGTTCGGAGAAAATATATCATGAAAAAGAAACGACCCAAAAAACCTGATCTAACGCCGGCTGATGAAGACCGGCAAAATCAAGTAACCGATGAAACTGCTGAGGACGAGAACGGAACCCCAGCGTCCGAAAAAACGCCGCCTTCGAAACCGCCAACGGATTCGGCGCCGGCATCCGAACCGGATGCGCAAGCCGTGCTCATGGAACGGTTGCTACGCTTGCAAGCTGATTTCGATAACTATCGTAAACGGACCGCGCGCGACCATAAGGCGCTGACCGATCGCGCAACCGAAGATCTAATGCTGGAGCTGTTGCCGGTTCTGGACAATTTTGATATCGCATTAAAGCATACCGCGGAAAAATCTACTGATACTGCCATGATCGAAGGATTCCGTATAGTGGCAGAACAACTCGAGACCGTTTTGCAAAAATTCGGTCTTGAACCGATACCCGCCGAAGATGTCCCGTTCGATCCGCATCAGCATGAAGCCGTGGCACATATTGCCGATCCGGATCGAGAGGAAGGAATGATCATCACCCAAACACGCCGCGGGTTCCGTTTGGGCGCCAAACTTTTACGGGCCGCGCAGGTCGTCGTGTCGAGCGGAACACCGTCGGCATCGCCGGATCACGCCACACCCGCTGAAGCGCAGGAGGAATAAGATCGTGGCAACCCAAAAAAAGGATTATTACGAAGTGCTGGGTGTTGCCCGTGACGCCGGGGCCGACGAAATTAAAAAGGCGTACCGGCGGCTGGCCATGAAAAATCATCCCGATCGGAATCCCGGCGACAGCGCCGCTGAATCCCGTTTCAAGGAAGCCAGCGAAGCCTACGAAGTGCTCAGCGACCCCGCAAAACGACGCAATTATGACCAATACGGCCACGAAGGCGTCAAGTCCTCGTTCGGTCCCGGCGGCTTCGATTTCCGACGCGACTTTACCCACGCTTCCGATCTGCAGGATATTCTCGGAAGTATCTTTGGCGAATCGGGTGGCGGCATTTTTGAAGAGTTTTTCGGCGGTGGCCACCGGCGGTCGCGAACGGATGGCGGCGCGCGACGCGGCGCCGATATGCGTTTCGATTTGGAAATCGATTTCGAAGAAGCTGTTTTTGGTTCAGAACGTGAAATCACCTTGCCCATGAACAAGGATTGCGAAACATGCAGCGGTTCCGGCGTGAAGCCGGGATCGCGCCCGGAAACCTGTAAACACTGTGGCGGCAGCGGCGCCGTCGTTTCCTCCAGCGGTTTCTTCCAAGTTCGACAGGCATGTCCGGTTTGTTCCGGGCAGGGATCGATCATTCGGAATCCATGTCGTGATTGCAAGGGAAACGGTCGCGTTCGTACGCGAACCCGACTAACCCTCAGAATTCCGGAAGGCGTCAATACCGGTTCGCGCTTGCGCCTGGCCGGCAAAGGGGAACCGGGCTCACGCGGCGGACCCAACGGCGACCTTTTCGTCATCACCCATGTCAGGCCCCATCCCGTCTTTAAAAGACAGGATGAAGATTTGCTGTGCGAACAACCCGTACCGCTCGATGTTGCAACCCTAGGTGGTGAAATCCAAGTGCCGACCGTTAAAGGGTACGCGAAGCTTAAAGTGCCGGCAGGAACCGAAAGCGGTAAAGTCTTCCGAATCCGCGGAAAAGGAATCCGTGATCCTTACCAGAAGATCGTCGGCGATATGCATGTGCGCGTTCATGTCGAAATACCCTCCAAACTGTCGTCCAAACAGAAAAAAATCCTGCGCGAACTGCGCGAATCGCTGACCATGGACAACTATCCGCGCGCCCAAACATTCGAGAAACAATCCGAAAAATTCTATGACCGTAAAGCAAAAATGGGACACTGAACAATAAGACGGCGCGACATATCCGCACGCGCACCTTTAAGTAGCTGTACGAGTTCGGAAGGGAAAAAAGATCGCGCATATTTTCCCTTACTCGTCCTCGCATAACCCTGCCGCTCTGCCGCCCTTTTGGCTTGAACTTTGAACTTTGAACGTTGGCCGCGGTTTACTTCCGGCCTGTTGGCGGTGCCAGCATAATGGCGGCGGCCGGTTCCAGGACGCGGAAGGTGAACGATTCGGTGAAAAACAGGGTTACGGATTCCGCATCGTGTTCCTGGTAGCCGATGGCAATATCTTGTCCCGAGGTCATTTCAAAGTCACCGCCCCGCCGGCTGAGTAACAGGCCGCCCTTGACGGCCGGACTCCAGTGGATTCCGCCCGCCAGCAATTCGCCGGCCCGGCGGGCGATGGGATAACCGCCGGGTGTGCCGATGCGCAAGGCCTGATAGTCGTCATCGCCGAGTAACAGAGCGTAAGGCCCGTTGATTCCCGCTTGTTCCAGCGCCAGAATGCCGTCTGCAATGGCGCTAAACAAGGAGTCCGCGCCCGCATCCTTGACGGCGACCGGTTGGTGTGCCGAAGCCTTTGCCAATCCTTGAATTCCGGCATCGGACAACCCGTTCAACAGCACGTTTTCTTCGAAAATAGCCATTCGACGGGCGGCTTCCTCAAGCGCTTCAAGGTCGGGATCGGCCGCGCCGCGTTCCACCGAGTCCAGTTCGGCGCGATCAAGGCGTAACGGTGTACGGACTTCAACCAGCGGCAATGACGCGCGCAGACTCCAAGCGACACCGTCCTTGGCGTTGTTGTGGGTTTTCTGGAGTTTACCAGTGTTGATCGCGGCCAGTTGCAGTCCGTGGGGTCCACTGAAATCGACCAAACCGCGTAACATCAGGTTGCCTTTAAGCGTCAAGCCGGCTTGCTGCTCGATTTCCTGCCATGCACCGTCGCTTATCGGCGCCATTGATTTGCGTAAGTAATCCGTCATGAGTCATTCCTCCGGTAAGGTTGCCAGGTTGTTCAGTCACAAGGTGCGACGCAAAAGCATCGCATTTTTTTACAGTCTTCAGTCTGCGGCTTTGCCTCCTTAGGATGATGTAAGGTTTCCGATTCCGAGTCCGGCACCGTCGCTGCCCGGGGCATTCGGTTCCGCCGCGTCATCCCCGGAACTTTCTTCCTGCGCGGCGATCGAGCCTTTGCTGAAAATAAATTGTTTGGCTTGCGCATCGAAAGATGGCATGGACCGGCGTAACCACTCGAACAGCATGGTCGCATGTTCGATTTCTTCGTCGCGGTTATGTTCCAAAAGCGCGCGTAACTCGGGATCGGATGTTTTATCCATGCGTTGCTGGTAATAATCGATCGCTTCAAGTTCTTCCTGGAAACTGGCCAAGGCGCGATGAATATCCTGCGTGCCTTCGCCAAGTCCGGATTCGTTGTATCCACTGCTCATGTTTCATCCTCCTGTGATGTCATTTGTTCCCGTTACCCGAAATCAATCTGTTACAAGATCATTGCACACTCAATAAGGATATCATTTCTGAATATGAATACAAGTTGATATTCTTCCGGGATAGTAAAACGGGAAATGGGCCGCTTACCGTACCACCTATGGCTTTCAAGAGCCGGATCAGATCGTATCCAGCAATTCGCGTAAGGCATGCAGACGTTTGTCGATCGAGCCGTCGCGCAGGCGCGGCAAACGGCCGCCCGGCATGACGTAATTCCCGTCACGTTGAAGCATGACCTTGGGTCCGTCGGTTTCAACCGATTGGACTCCTTTGACGGCGGCGGTCAAGCGGATATCAGACAGCGCAAGCAGACGTTCAACGGGACCGGGCAGCGGCCCGAAACGGTCGCGCAGTTCTTTGCGTAAGGCGGCGATCTGTTGCGGATCCGCAAATTCGGCAAGACGGCGGTAAAGTCGCATCCGTTCCTGTTCGTCGCCGACATAGTCGGCGGGCAATCCCATCCCTGGCGCAACCTCATCATGATCGCTGTCGCGCAGGAAATCCAGTCGACAGGTGACATCAACCAGGGGCGGAACCGGTTCGCCTTTCAAGCGGGCTACCGTGCGCTGCAACAATTGACAGTATAGATTGAAGCCGATGGCGGTGATATGACCACTCTGTTCCGATCCCAGCAGGTTGCCTGCGCCGCGGATTTCCAGATCGCGTAACGCCAATTCGAAACCGGCGCCGGGATGGGCATAATCCTTGAGGGCACCGACCCGTTTGCGTGCCTGCGGATCGGTCAGGCCGTGGCGCGGCAACAACAATACGGCGTGCGCCCGGATCCCGGAACGGCCGACCCGGCCGCGGAGTTGATATAACTCGGCAAGACCAAACCGATCGGCGCGGTCCACGATCATGGTGTTGGCCGCCGGTATATCGACGCCGCTTTCGATAATGGTGGTACATAACAAAACATCGAAATGGCCGCCACCGAAACGCCGCATTTTGTCGGACAACGCCCGTGCGGGCATCTGGCCGTGCGCTACTTCAATCCGGGCTTCCGGTATTAATTGCCGTAAACGGGTATGCATCCGCTCGATGCTCTGTACCCGATTGTGCAGAAAAAACACCTGTCCATCGCGACGCAGCTCGCGTAGCACGGCATGCCGGATAACGTCGTTGCGATCCTCGGCAATCTCGGTTTCAATCGCCAGCCGGTCGCGCGGCGGCGTACGGATGGCGCTTAATTCGCGGACCCCGGTAAGGCTCAGGTACAGGGTCCGCGGAATGGGGGTGGCGGTCAGCGTCAAGACATCGACCATGCGCCGGATATGTTTGAAACGTTCCTTGTGCATCACCCCGAAACGTTGTTCCTCGTCGATGATCACCAGTCCGAGATCCTTGAATTCGAGCTCGGTGTTGAGCAGCGCATGGGTGCCGATGATGATGTCAATCGCGCCGCTGCGCAGACCATCGCGAACCCGACGGCGGTCTTCGGTCGAACTGAAACGACTGAGCATCTCGATCATTACCGGATAGGGTCCCATCCGTTCGGTGAATGTGTAATAATGTTGTTGCGCCAAAACTGTGGTAGGAACGAATACCGTCACCTGTTTGCCGTCCATCACCGCCTTGAATGCGGCGCGCATGGCCACTTCGGTCTTCCCGTAACCGGCATCTCCGCAAATCAGCCGGTCCATCGGGCGTGGCGCTTGCATGTCGCGCAGCACGTCCGCGATGGCCTGGCTTTGATCCGCGGTCTCGTCAAACGGGAAGGCGGCCTCGAAATCGTGTAACCAGGGGGTGTCGGCGCTGAAAGCATGACCGGCCAGGGTTTGACGCGCAGCTTGCAGTTCTACGAAGCTGGCGGCCAGATCCTCGATAGCCTGAGCCGCCGCATGTCGTTCGCGATTCCAACGCGTACCCCCCAGTTTATGCAACCTTACCCCATGCCGTGGTGCCCCAATATAGCGACTCAATAAATGCGCCTGGGTTGCCGGCACAAAAAGACGGGCCTCATCGGCGTAGGCCACGATCAGGTATTCATCGGCCGTATCCTCTCGCTCGGCAGCCTGTAACCCGAGGTACCGGCCAATCCCGTGTCTTGCATGGACCACCAGGTCGCCCGGATTAAGAGCGTTCCAGTCCGTTAAACGCTGGCCGATTTTACCGGCGAACGTATCCTCGCCGGCACCGATCGCCGTGGGTGCAGGGCGTAAACGACGTTTTTTGCCCCGTCCATAAAGTAAGTCTTCACTGACGATCATACGCCGCTGTTGCGGCAGGTAAAAACCGTCGGATAACCAGCCGGATTTACACTGGATAGAGCTGATCGCCAGTTGATCGTGGAATGATTTGCGGAAATGGGTTAAAGCTCCGCTGGTATTGAAATATACGCTGACCACGGTCCCCGCCCTGGCGGCCGTTACCAGGCGTTGTACGAAAGCGCGCCGTTGACGGTCAACCGCATCCGGCTGGAATCCGTCGTCGGACGGCGCCGTGACGCCTTCGATAAAGCGGATATCATCAGGCAGCAGATCGTGTGCCGGAGCCATCGATTCAGGGGCCGGTAAATAGATCTGCGGATGCGGTTCGGCCGATTCCGCCATCACCGCTGGAACATTTTGCGAGGGTGTACCCGCGGCGCCATCCGGTCCGGGCCGCTTGATTTCGGGCTGTGATGTGACGCTGACGGCGGCTTCCGGCGATGTGTATGCTTGCGCCTCCGCCGAGGTTTCGCTCACAATTTTGAGATGGCGTACGATATCCGGATAACGTGACCAGATAATGGCCGCGCTCGCAGGCCAGGTGTCGGGAAACCGACCGTTCGCAGCCGGGCCTTCGACGGCCAGCCCGATGTGCAGCGCGGGACGGGCCGCAATCGAACGTTGGTCGGTCGGATCGAATATCCGGATTGATTCGATCGTTGATCCGAACAATTCGATCCGAAACGGATGACTTTCGCGGATCGGCCAAATATCCACGATCCCGCCGCGTACCGCGGCCTCACCGGGTTCCTGAACCTCGGAAACGAATCGATGACCGGTACGTTGCAGAAAATCCGTCAGCTCGTCCCGTTCCCAATCGTCATTGATCTGGACCTTGCGATGATTCCGGCGCAGGCTGTCCGGTGTCGGACATGGTTGAATCACGGCCTCGATACACGTCAATACCAGGATCGGTTTTTGGGGTTTGGACGCCAGTTCGACCAGCGTGGTTAAACGGTCGCGGGCGGCGAAGACGGCTGACAAATTGCCGTGCGTATTGCTGCCCGGAGGATAGGCGTACAGGGATAACCGATTCTGTTCATCCAATGTGCGCAGGTTGCGGCACATCAGGTCCATGGCATGCGGTCCATCGCTGATCCAAATCAACGAACGATCTCCGTGGGTTGCCAAGCCCAGCAGCAGGGCCGCTTCCAATGCGTGGGGAATGGCCGGCAACCCGAGCGGCTCGGTCGGTGTGGCGGACCAAGCGGCTTGTAACGGCGCGATCAGTTCGGTTATCCAATTGTCGGATGAGCCGCTCATACGCTGTTTGGCCTAGCGTTCGGTTCGGCGCAGGTGTGAGGGGGGGATTTTTAAAATCGTACGGTATTTGTTTACCGTGCGCCGTGAAACATGGTAACCGGATGACTGCAGGCATCCGACAAGTTCCTGGTCCGATAAGGGATGCCGCGGATCTTCGTTATTGACCAGTTCGGCAATCCGGTCTTGAATGTATTTATTGGATACATCCGCTCCGCCCTTCATCTTGATGCCGGTTGTAAAAAAGTATTTCAGCTCGAGAACACCCCGTGGGGTACGGGCGTACTTGCCGGAAACGGCCCGGCTGATGGTGGTTTCATGAACCCCCACTTTTCCGGCGATCCGAGCCATGGTGAGCGGACGCAAGCCACTCAGGCCTTCGTCGAAAAACGGAGTCTGAATATTTACGATTTCCTGGGCAATCCGTTGTAGCGTGCTTTGGCGCTGACCGATGCTGCCGATCATGTAGTTGGCGGAACGAATACGTTCCGCAATATATTTTTTTACGTCCGGCGCGGTATGTTCGTCGCGCAGCAATCGCTCGTACCGAGGGCTGATCCGCAGTTTCGGCAAGTATTCATCAAGTAATTCGACAACATATCCGTTTTCGTCGCGGCGGACCACGACTTCCGGGACGACCACCGGCGAACGATTGTCGTTGTACAAATCGCCCGGCCGCGGATGCAGCGTGGCAATGAATTGGGCCGCGGCTTGAACTTTTTCGACCGGAACATCAAGTCGGCGCGCCATATCCTTGAATTTATGGGCGGCCAACAGATCCAGATACTTATCGACTATCCGGTATTCAAGCCGGCGTTGCCGGCCCATCGACTGGAGCTGCAGCAGCAGGCATTCCCGCAAATCGGCGGCCGCAATGCCGGGCGGATCAAATTGCTGGACGACCTGTAACACACGCTTTATCTGGGATATCCCGTAACCGGTGCTTTCCGCCAGTTCCGCCGGTGATGTAATCAGGTAACCGCGATCGTCCAGGCTGCCAATGATCAGTTCCCCGATTTCCCGCGCCACGGTATCCAGCGCGCTGAATCCGAGTTGCGACATCAAATGTTCCTGTAACGAAACCGGTTGGGTAATCGAGTCGTAATGATATTGACGTCGTTCTTGCTGTTCCGGGGTTACCTGTTGAAAATAATAGCGTGATTCCTCTTTATCCATGCGCGATAACAAATCGAGTTCGCGCGAAAAATCCAGGGTTTCGGTCGGCTCGCCGGCGGCGCCATCCGCTTCGCCGGCACTCGCGGCATCCGGCGCAGGATCCGTTGCCATCGCCTCTTCACGGTCGCGCTGAACATTGGGTTCAACCTCGAGAGGCTCGGTTTTTAGACCTTCAACCACTTCAAGCGTGGGATTCTGTTCGGCTTCGGCGCGAATCAAATGTTGCAGATCAAGAATCGGCGCCTGCAACAGTTCCAGAGACTGGCGCAATTGCGGTGCCAGGATCATTTGCAGGCGTTGTTCCTGCGTTAAAGAAATAGACTGGTTTTGCATGAATGTATGTATTATAATCAATTCCACGAATCGAACAAGCGCCGAATGCCGGCGGGAGGAAGAATCAACGTGTTACGGATCTGCGTATTAGCCAGTGGCAGTGGAGGGAATTGTACGTATGTGGCCTCGCCGCAAACAGCGGTGCTGGTTGACGCGGGATTAAGCGCCAGGAATACGATGTACCGTATTAATCTTGCCGGAATCGAGCCGCAAACGCTGCGCGGGATTCTGGTCTCGCATGAACACACCGATCATGTTGCCGGCGTTTCGGTGCTTTCGCGGCGGCACGGAATTCCGTTGTATGCCAATAGCGGTACGATTGACGGGATCGAACGGAATCCGCGGATGCGAACCCTGCAATGGAACCGCTTTATGACCGGCACCGCGTTTTCGATCGATGATTTGACCATCGAACCCTTTTCCGTGCCTCATGATTGTTATGATCCGGTCGGATTTGTGATCCATACCAACGGAATGCGGGTTGGCGTGGTAACCGATATGGGAATGACCACTACCTTGATCCGGGAACGGCTTCGCCAATGTCATGCGCTCGTGGTCGAAAGCAACCATGATGAAAGGTTGCTTATGGAAAGCGACCGGCCATGGACACTCAAACAGCGTATTCGCGGAAGCCAGGGCCATTTGTCCAACCAGCATGCCGCGGAACTTATCCGTGATGTGGCCGGGCCCGAACTCCATCATGTGTTTCTCGCTCATTTGAGTGCAGAATGCAACCTGCCTGAAAAGGCCTTGGAGTGTACCCGCCAATCCCTCGCTGAAAAGGGAATGTCGCATGTCGCGGTCCACTGTGCCCGGCAGGACCAGCCCAGTAATATCTGGCAACCGGCATGATCGGCTGGGCGCATATCACTTTATGTTGCATGCAACATAAAGTGATATGGCCCTCACCGAACCTTGACCGAAAAGACCTTTCCCGGA
>PXCX01000060.1 GCA_003565195.1 PVC group bacterium
ATGGCCGAAAGACAACCATCGCGGCGGGAGCGAAACGAAGCCGACTAACCGGCGCCGCGGCGCCCCGGAACTGGTCGCGATCCTGGGCGACGCGTTGCGCGCGTATATCGCGCGACGCAACAGTCATCAAACGATTATTGCCGGCTATCCCTGGTTCCTCGACTGGGGACGCGACACATTGATTGTTGCAAGGGGAATGATCAGCGCGGGAATGCAACCGGAAGTTGAGGCCATTCTCAAGCAATTCGCATTGTTCGAGCAACAAGGCACGCTGCCTAACATGATACGCGGTGATGATGCGCAGGACCGCGACACCTCCGACGCCCCCCTCTGGTTTGTCAAAGTCTGCGCGGAATGTACGCTTGACGGCGGACACCGTCATCTATTGGAACAAAACATAGGCGAACGAACCCTGTTCGATGTCGTGCAAAGCATTATGGACGGTTACCGCAACGGAACAGCCAACGGCATTCAAGTTGATGCCGATTCCGGTCTGGTATTCAGTCCCGCCCATTTTACCTGGATGGATACCAACTACCCGGCCGCGACCCCGCGCCAGGGATATCCGGTCGAAATCCAGGCGCTCTGGCATGCCGCGTTGCGATTTATGGCCGATCTAACCGATGCCCCGCAATGGCGCGATGCCGCAAGCCAGGTGCGCCAGTCAATCATGGAATTGTTTTATCTCGAACGGTTTGGGTATTTTGCCGATTGTTTGCATGCCCAACCGGGACAGCCCGCCCGACAGGCGGAAGCTGACGATGCGTTGCGGCCCAATCAACTGTTTCTGCTCACACTCGATGTTCTCGATGATGTCCGGTATGCCAGCCGGCGTATGCTGGCGGCGTGCAGCGAACTGGTCGTGCCGGGCGCCTTACGCAGTTTGGCCGACCGGCCGGTGACGTATCCCGTTCCGGTTCGGCTGCACGGACAAAGCTTGAACGATCCGCATTATCCGTATCAAGGCCGTTACCAAGGCGATGAAGATACCCGCCGCAAACCCGCTTATCATAACGGAACCGCCTGGGGTTGGCTCTATCCCAGCTATGCCGAGGCTTGGTGGAAAACCTATGGATACCCTTCCCGAAATACTGTGCTGGCATATCTTGGCGCCGTCGCTAAACTTCTCAGTGAAGGATGCTTAGGGCAATTACCCGAACTGCTCGACGGCGATGCGCCGCACCGCCAAAGGGGGTGCGATGCCCAGGCATGGTCCGTCTCCGAAGCCTACCGGGTATTACACCGCATTCAAAACTAAGGCCGGCTTCACCTGCCACGTGCCACCCGACACGTCATGCTCCCTTGACATGGGTTAAAACGTGAAATCGCACAACAACGGTAAATGGTCTGAAAACCGTACATGCGGTGCATCAAAACGTGATACAGTGATGTCGGGACTGTGTAGAATAAAATCCAACTGCCGCCTGGGTCGCCAACTGGGGAAAGTGTATTGATTGTTTATATTCGCATTGCGTAAGCCGGTGGCTTCAAGAAATAATCGAATCTCCTTGTCGCCCAGAAATAAATTGAAATCACCCGCCAGAATGTAGGGTCCACTCAACGGTTTAATCAGCGAATATAAATTAAGCAGTTGATCGTGACGGACCCGGAAAGTCAAAGCCAGATGGACGAGAAAAATCGTCAACCCGTCAATTTCCAGTTCAATCACAAGACGTTTGACGCCACGCTCGAAGTAATGAAATCGACGTGTTTTAATTGTCTCGCGCGTAAGCAGGGCGTTCACCTGCTTGTTGAGGATCGGAATCCGTAACCATGGCGAATGGCGCGCATATTTCAGCTCGTAGATGTGATAGTGTCCCAGGGAATCGGCCAATGCCTCCGCCTGATTACGCCGGCTGGAACGGTAGGAACCGGCATCGACCTCGATTAAACCGACGATATCCGGATCGTACGCCTGAATAAATCGGCTGATACGCAAGAAATTACGCGTCGTATTGCGGAAATAACCGCTCCATGGAAACTGGAATTGACCGAGCCCGGTCCCATAGCGTAAGTTGTAGAGCAGCAAACGCATAACGTTTAAAATTAACGATCCGGGCCGGGTATAACTTCATCTTGAAAACCACGCAGGCTATCCATCGCTGCAAGCGCGGTAATATCGAATTGCAAGGGCGATAACGAAACGTAATCCCTCGACAACGCCTCGACATCCGTGCCGGCTTGCTTGCCCGTGATTTGCAATTCGCCGTCTAGCCAGTAATAAGCGCCGCCCCGCGGGCGTGTTCGTTTATGGAATATCTCGATGAAACGCGACCGCGCCGCGGTTGTCACCGCAAAACCGTTGATTTTCTCCGGTGCCAGATTGGGGATATTGACGTTGAGCAGCACTCCATGGGGCAGTCCTTGATGCTCTATGTAGTCAACAAGTTTACGCGTAATTGCACCACAACTTTCCCAGCATGGATTGTCGAATGCATCAAGCGAAATTGCCATGCTCGGAATCCGGTTCAGGGTTCCTTCGGCTGCCGCGGCGACTGTGCCTGAATAGATGACACTGATCCCGGTGTTCGGGCCCTGATTAACACCGCTGATCACCAGATCGGGTGGCTTGCCCAGCAAAACCGATAAGGCCAGCTTGACACAGTCGGCGGGAGTTCCCCTGACAGCATATCCTGATAAACCATGGTTTCCTTGATAGGGACGCACCCGTAACGGTTCGGAAATCGTAATCGCGTGACTGGCGGCGCTTTGTTCCGATTCGGGTGCAACCACGATCAGATCGTGTCCCAACGGTTGCAATGCATCATGCAATACCTGAAGGCCGGGTGCAAAAATACCGTCATCGTTTGAGAGCAGAATACGCATCGGCTCAGGCGTGACCAAAAGATTGCCGTAAGTCTTCTTTGGAACGGCGGCGCGTCGTCTTCTTCTTGAATTTCGACGTGCGGATCAATTGCTTCAGCCGTCGTTCGAATACGGTGCCGTTCAACGGGATATCAACCGGTTTACCGGTCAGACCAGACAGTAACATGGCATTGCCGAGTTCCACCGAATGAATGCCGTCGCACGCCGGCGCCAGCAACGGTTCGTCATCGAGAATGGCGTTGACAAAATTAGAGGTGATATCTTTGTGGTCGCCGCCGTTGGATACTCCGGGAAAAGTGATGTCCCATTTCGGTGGCCGTCCGAATTTCTGGTCCGATATACGACTGAATTCGGTTGCCGGAATCTCGTTACGCGTAAAATGTAACGTGCCGTCCTCAATTAATAACTTACCGCGTTCGCCACAAATTTCAAAGCGGTTGGTTCCCGGCGCCTCGCCGGTCGATGTGACAAAAACACCACTTGCGCCGTTGGGATACGTCAGCATAGCGGTTACTTCGTCTTCCACTTCAATCTTGTGCCGGGCACCCAGCCGAATGGTGCTCTGGACCTTGGCCGGCATGCCGCAAAGCCATTGCAGCAAATCCAACTGATGCGGACACTGGTTTAGTAAAACGCCGCCGCCTTCACCGCTCCAGGTGGCGCGCCAACCGCCGCTGGCATAATAAAATTCCGTGCGAAACCAGCTTGTGATAATAAAATTCACCCGGACCAGTTCACCCAACTCATTGTTTTCAAGCAATTGCTTGGCTTTGCGGTAAATCGGGTTTGTTCGCATATTAAACATCGCCGCAAAAACCTGGCGTTTGCCTTTATGGGCGGCAATCAGGCGTTCGCAATCCGCTTTATGCACCGAAATCGGTTTTTCAACCAAGACATGCAACCCTTGTTTGAGGGCATCAATTCCAATCGTCGTGTGCCCGTAATGCGGCGTGGCAATCAATACCGCGTCAACGCATCCTGAACGAATCAGCTTGCGTGAATCCTCGAATTTTTCGACGCCTTCAAAGCGATCCATGTATTCCGGGACGATATCGCAAACAGCCGTCAAATCACAGCGCGGTACGGCGCCCGCTTGAACATAACGGGCATGATTGCCGCCCATGCCGCCGATTCCAATAATGCCGAGACGAACCTTGGTCATAATATCTCCGTGTGTAGTCGCGATCTGAAAAGAATGCCGCTGCAAGAGCAGCGATCATTGAAAAAACATGGTAAGATGGTAACTTATCGTCTGCGCATTGTCAATCCGCAGGACGCCTGCAACTGCGCTGATGGCTTGACTTTCGCCGGCATTCAGGGTAGAAAACGGTTTGCAGAACAAACCCAAGGTTCAAAAGGTGCAGATCGAGTTATCGGTAAACAAATCGGAGGGACAGGTTATGTTGAAGCGTCAATCATGGAATCGGCACATTGTCGGCGGTATTCTGGCGTGCATTACGCTGGTTGGCATCGGGTGTGGCAATGGCGCACAGGTGTCGAATTCGCAGCCGGCAAGCGGTGGGGACATTGCGGTTATCCAGGATGCGGATGTGGTCATGCGCGCGGACTTACAAGGAATGCGCGATTCGGCGATCTATACCTTGATAAAAGATCTGGCCGATAATCAAGCGGACACCGGCTTGCAGATTCAGGAAATGGAGCAGGTCGCCGAGCAACTCAAGGATATCACCGGTTTGGAAGAGGATGATTTCTTGACGGTGACATTTTCCGCGGTGCTAGAAGGAATTGATTTTGAAACCGACCATATGGACGAAAGATTGAATGCCGTCATGGCAATTGAATTGGCTAAACCGATCACAATCGATCAACTGGAAGAAGCAATCAACAAAGCAGCCGAGGCATCTCCTGACATAAACCTTGCGATGGCTCGCGAACGCCATGCGGATAGCGACTTTTTGGCGGTAACCGTCATTGAAGAGTATGGCGAGGACACCACCATCGGGGTGGCGTTAACGGCTGGTGGCGGGGTTGTCCTGACGGGCACCATGCCTGGCACGAAAGGGGCGCTTGATCGCCAGGCACGCGGCGTGAGCGGTTCGGCCGCGGAACACTTTGAACTCGATCCCAAGGCTTTGCCGCACCTGGCGCTCCGGTTTGACCTGACCGATGCAATGCAGGATTGGATGCGCGATGGCATGGGCGATCCGGAGTCTTATGATCCGATGGTGCAATCGATGAAAGCCTTTGAAGATCTCGAACGGATTGATCTGAAAGTTGACATGGCAGACGATATGAATGTCGCATTCTCGATGGGGCTTGGATCGGAGCAAAAGGCAACGGTCGCCAAAAATGTCCTGGACAACACGGTCATCGGTATGTTGCGCATGATGGTGGGCATGGTAAGTGGCGGACAGCCGTTGACGGTGTTGGACTCGATGGACACCCGCCTGGAGCCCCACGGCGCGGTTACCCTGTCGTTCACCCTGACCGTGTCCGACATTGAAATCCTCCAGTCGATGAATCAGTAGCCGGATACCGACTCGTCACTGTATCCTGATCCAAGCCGCATTGGATGTCTTGCCCGTCGATTATCGTTGATGCAGCAAATCAACGCAACGCGGCCATGCTTCGCTGCTGGACTGTTTTATTATTGCGCTCACGATTTTTAAGTGCTATAGATATTGTTTTGTATTCGAAGTTTCTTTCAAGTTTCAATGAAGATTGTGAAGCAGCTTATGAAAATTGCCATACCGAAAGAAATCCTGGACCAGGAACGTCGCGTAGCCGCAACGCCGGATACCGTCGCTAAAATGATCGGTCAGGGGTTACAGGTTCTGGTCGAAAGCGGAGCCGGCGAAGGCTCCTACTTTTCCGATGACGCCTATTGCGCGGCCGGGGCCGAAATAGTCAGCGATGTTGTCGAGCTGTTTGACCGGGCCGACGTGATTATCAAGGTTAAACAGCCGGTTTACAACGACCGCTTGCAACGCCACGAGGCCGAGATGATGAAAGCTGGTCAGGTACTGATCGGCTTTTTACACCCGGCATCGCCGGTCAATCACGATATGATCCGGATATTGGCCGACCGGAACGTAACTGCTCTGACGCTGGACTCGGTTCCCCGTATTACACGCGCCCAAAGCATGGACGCATTGACATCGATGAGCACGGTCGCTGGATACAAGGCCGTGCTAATGGCAGCCGACCTGTTGCCTGAGTTTGTGCCCATGGTTGCGACGGCGGTTGGCGCCATCCGTCCGGCACAGGTTTTGGTGGTCGGCGCCGGCGTGGCCGGTTTGCAGGCAATCGCTACGGCTAAACGCCTGGGTGCCGTTGTATGGGCGGCCGATATCCGTGCAGCCGCTCGTGAACAGGCTGCCAGCCTGGGAGCCAAAATAGTTGATCTGGGTATTCCGGAAGAACTGGCCGTTGGTGAAGGAGGATACGCGCGAGATTTGCCCGAGAAGTGGCTTAGCCATGAGCGCGATGCCTTGCGTGAAGCGGTGGTGGACTCGGCGATCGCGGTGCTGACGGCATTGATTCCGGGCCGAAAAGCGCCTGTCCTGGTTGCCGCAGACACGGTTGCCGCGATGCGTCCAGGTTCGGTTATAATGGATGTGGCCGTTGATCAAGGTGGCAACTGCGCATTGACGCGGGCGGGCGAAACGTTCGTTCACGGCGACGTTTGGATCGATGGGACCACCAATATTCCGGGACGAGTGCCCGGGACCGCCACACACCTTTTTGCTCTAAACGTTTTCAACTTTTTAAAGCCGTTGATTAGTGATGGCGGATTGACGCTAGATAAAGACAATGAGATCGTCGCTGAATGTCTGGTTACGCATCACGGCGATATTGTTCATGCCGGAGCGCTGGAAGCGTTTGCTTCGAAACCAATTGCGGGGTCAGGAGCGCTCGAATCATGAGTTATGTGTCTTTACTGGGCTTGTTTGTTTTGGCGACTTTGATCGGGTACAAGATTGTCGGAAGCGTTCCGAGTCTGCTGCATACTCCGCTGATGTCGGGGATGAATGCACTTTCCGGTGTGACTTTACTTGGCGGGCTTGCCGTGCTGGCACTGGCTGTTTCCTGCGGTAGTCGCATTTTGGGGATTGCGGCAGTGATTCTGGCGACCGTCAACGTTGTCGGCGGCTTTCTGGTGACGCATCGGATGTTGCGGATGTTTAAAACGGGTAACAATGGACCTCGGCGCGACGATGACTGACTACCGGTTCGAGTTGATTCTAGTCGTCGGTATTCTGGCGGGCCTCAGG
This sequence comes from PVC group bacterium, assembly GCA_003565195.1. Classification (GTDB taxonomy): domain Bacteria; phylum Verrucomicrobiota; class Kiritimatiellia; order CAIKKV01; family PXCX01; genus PXCX01. The sequence goes on from PXCX01000060.1 coordinate 7,062, forward strand.
CTCATGCGCCGGCCGCGAACGGCGGTGACCGGTAATTTGCTGAGCTCGGTTTGCATGTTGGTGGCCGTGGTTCTCACTGTGTGGCGTTTCGAATACGTGCGCAATCCGATGATTCTGACTATGGCGTTGCTTGTCGGCGCCGGCCTGGGATCGGCGATTGCTTGGCGCGTGGCGATGGTGCAGATGCCCCAACTTGTGGCCTTGCTGAACGGGTTCGGGGGCGCGGCTTCGGCGCTGGTGGCCTTGAATGCGTTGTGGCCCCCGGTTTATGGTCGTAGTCTGATCGCTGTCAAAACCGGCGGCGGTTTGGCTCTGAGTATCGGGATTCTGACCTTGGCCGGCAGTCTGATAGCCGCAGCCAAGCTGGCTGGATGGCTGGATTCCAAACCGCGTAGTCTGCCGGCGAACGGGTTGATTGAAGCGGCTGCAGGAATCGCGGTTTTTTTGCTGATCGTCTCTTGCGCCGTTGCCGCGGAGGATTGGTTGCCCTTCATATTTGTTTTGCTGATTATATCGGCCGCTTTGTTCGGAGTTGTCATGACGTTGCGGGTCGGGGGCGCGGATATGCCGATTGTCATTTCTCTGCTTAACTCGCTGTCGGGAGTGGCTGCGGCCTTTGCCGGTTTTACGCTAGCCAATCCGTTGTTGGTTGCCACCGGTGGAATTGTTGGCGCGGCTGGCTTGATTCTTACTGAGGGAATGTGCCGGGCCATGAATCGTTCTCTGGCCGTAACGTTGCGAGGGGTCACGCCCGCCGTTCCCGCGAACGCACCTACTGCGGAAGCAAGCACAGCGATGACGGATATGCCGATGCCTGCGGATGAAGGCACCGATGCGGAAACCCGCGATGTCGATACCGAAACAGCGCTAGATCTTGCGGATTGCCTGAAAACGGCCCGTAAGATCATGATCGTGCCAGGCTACGGCATGGCCGTGGCGCAAGCCCAGGATCGGGTCAAGATTCTGGCCGATCGCCTGGAAGAACTTGGCGGTGAAGTCATGTTCGCCGTTCATCCCGTCGCAGGCCGGATGCCGGGACACATGAACGTGCTGTTGGCCGAGGTCGATGTCGATTACGAAAAACTGCTGGAGATCGACGATGCCAATGCGGTTTTCCGGCAAACCGATCTGGTTGTTGTCGTAGGTGCTAATGACGTCGTCAATCCCGCCGCCGGCACCGCCGAAGGGACGCCCATCTATGGTATGCCGGTGCTGAACGTTGTCGAGTCCGGTCATGTGATTGTTTGTAATCTCGACCGAAAACCGGGCTATGCCGGAGTCGATAATCCACTTTACGATGATTCACGTGTAACCTTCATTGAAGGCGACGCTCGTAAAAGTGTCGACCACCTGTTGGCAATGCTGGAATAAAGTTGTTCCTAATTGCTTCAAGTAAAAAATGCTAAGCCAAGATTCCAAGCGTATCCGTATCCCCTTACGCCTCGCCCTGCTGATGATCTCACGGCATGCTTGGACTCGCATCCGGACGCAGATTCGGTCGGTCGCCTTTATTGTCTTATACCTGGTTGTGTTTCAAACAATCATTCTGGGCGTTCCTATCCTCAATGCGGTGTCGGTTGCCGGCGGCGTGGCGCTGGTGATCGTGGGGTTGACGTTTTTTATGGAAGGCCTTTTGCTGGGGCTGATGCCGTTGGGCGAACGCGTTGGCATCAAAATCCCTTTGAAAGGAGGTCTTGTGGCAACCGTTGTTTTTGGACTCCTGGTCGGTTTGGGTTCGACCTTTGCCGAGCCTGCCATTGCCGCCTTGCGGACTGCCGGCGCGTTGGTCACCGCCTGGGATACCCCGTTGCTTTATATGATGCTGGAGCGTCAACCGGACGCTTTGTTTCTGGCTATCGGGATCGGGGTCGGGCTCGCGGTTGCCGTTGGAATGATCCGTTTCTATTACGGCATCTCAATCAAACCGTTTGTTCTGGCCTTGGTGCCGTTAATTCTCGGGACATCGATGGCCATGTGGTTCGACGAGAATCTGGCGTCCATCATCGGGCTGGCATGGGATACGGGCGCAATCACAACCGGTGCCGTAACCGTTCCCATCGTGTTGGCCTTTGGCATCGGCGTTTCCCGCGCTGCCGGGAAACACGAAATGGCAGGCGCCGGGTTCGGGGTGATTATGCTGGCATCGATTATGCCGGTGCTGACGGTGCTGATGCTCGGCATGATCCTTAATCGAACGGCGCCGTTGCCTACCGACGAAGAGACTTTTTTTTCACGCGATTATCTAACGCAAGCGTTGCGCATTGTTGAAGATGAAGAAGCGCTGATTGCGCATGCGTTCCGGCGCGGCAGCGAGAACGGACGTCGGGCGCTTTATGATGATGACACGGAATATCAGCGGATTCTGACCGAGCTAGGCCGCGATAGTCAAGCCCGGCGCCGGATCCTGGGAACGATGTCGCTGTCCGATTGGCTGACCCGTCAGGCGTCGGATGCCGAACGTGACTTTTTCATGGATCTTGAGACGGACGATAACGCGTCCGTATCCGATGTTCCGGTTCGTCGCGTGCTCGGCCATGAGGCGCGTCTTGCGCTGCGGGCGGTTTTGCCGTTGGTATTGCTTTTATTGTTGACGCTGTTGCTTTATTTGCGTGAACGACCGCGCCATTATGATGAAGTGTTTTTGGGAATCGGATTAGCCTTAATAGGCATGGCGTTGCTTACTACGGGGATACAGC